>MHYI01000219.1:345-636 GCA_001828295.1 Planctomycetes bacterium RBG_16_41_13
TTCAATATCGGACCACAGTTCGCACATTCCGCACCTCCGCACCCACACTGTGCCGCCTTCAGTGCAGAACCCTTCACCACAGGTATCTCATCCCCGGGAAAATCATATTTACTCAATAGCTCCCTTATTTCCATCTCTACAAGCTCCATCAGCTCCTGATCCTCTAACATATCCACCTTATTCAGGAACACTACAATCCAAGGAACTCCCACCTGCCTTGACAGCAATATATGCTCGCGGGTCTGCGGCATCGGACCATCTGGCGCACTTACAACCAATATCGCTCCATCC
>MHYI01000219.1:752-15662 GCA_001828295.1 Planctomycetes bacterium RBG_16_41_13
TTATACCCCGCTCGCGCTCTTCAGGAGCCTTGTCAATTGAATCAAACGGCCTATCCTTCGCCAACCCCTGCTTCGACAATACATGCGTTATTACAGACGTCAGAGTTGTCTTACCATGATCCACATGCCCTATCGTACCTATGTTTAAATGCGGCTTAGTTCGCTGAAATACTTCTTTAGCCATTAATTTAAACCTCCAATATTTTGATTTATGAATACGTTATGTAACATTGCCAACAGATTTTGCAGGCGCCGGCCTGTACTCCAAAGGCTCCATGGTAAAAGTGCCTCTTCCCTGAGTAATAGAACGTAATGTCGTTGAATAGCCAAACATTTCAGCAAGGGGGACTTCACCTTTAATAATCCTTATATTTCCCTTGGTTATCATTTCCAAGATATTTGCTCTGCGACTATGAACTTCTCCTATCACATCACCCATGTATTGTTCCGGAACAGTTATTTCAATTGACATTATTGGTTCCAGCAATATGGAATTCGCCATTTCAACACCTTTTCTAAAAGCAATACATGCTGCAGTGTAAAAAGCCAGATCAGAAGAATCTACTGGATGCGTAGAACCATCTATCAACGTTACTTTGATATCAATCAATGGAGGACCGCCGGCAACACCAGTTATCGCAGTATCACGAATACCTTTTTCTACAGATCTCACATATTGCCTTGGTATTTTACCACCAACTATTGCATCAACAAAAGTGACCGGTTCATCACCTTCTTTAAATGGCTCCACAGTTATCCATACATGACCATATTGTCCGTGTCCGCCAGTCTGTTGAACAAATTTTCCTTCCACCTCAACTTTTTTCCTAATCGTCTCTCGATATGATACCTTTGGCGCACCAACATTTGCGTCCACATTATACTCGCTCAACATCCTGTTTTTAATTACTTCCAAATGCAACTCTCCCATTCCAGAAATAATCATCTGACCGGTTTCCTTGTCCAAGTGCATCCTGAAGGTAGGATCTTCTTTCGCCAGCCTCGCTAGCACCATCCCCAGTTTTTCTTTTTCTTTGTCCGATTTCGGCTCTATCGCCATTGAAATCACCGTATCTGGAAATTCCATCTTTTCTAAAATTATAGGATTGTCCAGGTCACAAAGCGTATCGCCGGTAACTGTATCTTTGAGACCAATCACGGCGCATATTTCACCGGCTATTATCTCGTTAACTTGCTCTCTGTTTGCCGCATGCATTTTATATATGCGACTAACCAGCTCTTTCTTGTCTTTTCCAGAATTTAACACCCTCGTTCCGGAAGTCAATTTTCCAGAATAAACCCGTATAAAAGTCAAATCGCCATGTTTATCAGAAGCAATTTTAAAAGCCAACGCACAAAACGGTTCTTCCACGAACGGTTTTCTGGAAATTTCTTTATTAGTTTTTGGATCAATACCAACAATAGCCTCTTTATCCACTGGCGATGGCAAATAATCGCATACCGCATCAAGTAAAAGCTGCACGCCTTTTTTCTTAAATGCCGATCCACACAATACCGGAACAAACTTCAAATTTATTGTCCCTTCCCGAATAGCCCTCTTTATTTCCTCTGTTGTGATTTCTTTCCCTTCTAAGAACTTTTCTGTAAGCCAATCAGTGTACTCTGCCAATGTTTCAATCAGCTTTTCTCGTTCTTCTTCTGCCTTTTTTTGGTATTCAGCAGGAATTTCTTCGTCAGAGAAATTCATACCCATCTTATCTTCTTCGTCTGAATATATCCTGGCTTTCATACGAACTATATCAATTAATCCTCTAAAATCCGACTCATTGCCAATTGGTATTTGTATGGGAACTGCCGCGAATCCCAACCTTTCGTTAATTTCGTCTACAACCTTATAGTAATCTGCACCAACTCGATCCATTTTGTTTACAAAACAAATCCTTGGCACTTTATATCTATCCGCTTGCCGCCATACGGTCTCCGACTGTGCCTCTACCCCACCAACACCGCAAAAAACGCATACTGCGCCGTCTAAAACCCTAAGAGATCGTTCAACTTCCATAGTAAAGTCGACGTGACCCGGAGTATCAATCAGGTTAATCTGATAATCCTTCCAACTACATGTCGTGGCAGCGGCAGTAATAGTAATGCCTCGTTTTTGTTCTTCTTCCATCCAGTCCATGGTAGCGGTGCCTTCATGAACCTCACCCATCTTATGAGACTTTCCAGTATAATATAGTATACGTTCGGATGTAGTTGTTTTCCCCGCATCAATATGTGCAGCAATTCCAATATTTCTTAATTTTTCGAACTTCATCTTTTTTTAATCTACCCTCAATTAAAACTTTGACCATGCAAAATGTGCAAATGCCTTATTTGCCTCTGCCATTTTATGCGTGTTTTCTCTTTTTGTTATTGATATACCTTGTTTTTTATATGCATCCATCAACTCATCTGCCAAACGTTGAAACATAGGGCGTCCTTTTTTGCTTTTAGCAGCTTCTATTATCCACCGTATCGTCAAGGCTACCTGCCTTTGTCTTGGAACTTCAACAGGTACTTGATATGTGGCACCTCCCACACGCTTCGACCTAACCTCGACCAAAGGCTTCACATTATTTACTGCGGTTTCAAAAAGTTCAATAGGGGCTACATCAGATACTTTTTTTTCTATCACATCCATAGCACAATAGAATATCGTTTCTGCCGTACTCTTCTTTCCTTTTTTCATAAGGCAGTTAATAAATTTTGATATCAACTTACTCTTATATTTTACATCCGGTTGTAAAAATTTCTCAGTACTTCTATACGCAAGAGCCATATATTAAATTCTCCAAAATTAAGACCTATTTAGGGGTTTTAGCGCCATATTTAGACCTGGATCGTTTCCGGCCGTTTACACCTGCACAATCCAATGTCCCACGGACTATGTGATATTTAATACCCGGCAGGTCTCTTACCCTCCCCCCCCTCACCAATACGATTGAATGTTCTTGTAAATTATGACCTTCGCCAGGAATGTAAGCACTTATTTCCCTGCCATTTGACAGCCTCACCCTCGCAGCTTTTCTCAAAGCTGAATTTGGTTTCTTCGGAGTTCTCGTCATTACTTGAAGGCAGACACCCTTTTTTTGAGAACATTTTTCTAAATCGGGGCTTTTACTTTTATTTTTTGTTTTCTTTCGACCTTTTCTTATTAATTGATTTATTGTAGGCATATCTCCCCCGCTCTTTATAATGTTGGTTCTAATAACTCTTCTTTTTGCTTGCTTGTTTCCTTGATTGCAACCTCACTTGTAGAAATTGCACAAAGTGTATTGTACGACTTATATCCGGTACCCGCGGGCACCAAATGACCAAGAATTACATTTTCCTTTAATCCTACCAGATTATCAACTTTTCCTTCAAGCGCAGCTCTAGTCAATACTTTTGTTGTCTCCTGAAAAGAAGCTGCAGAAATAAAACTATCCGCTTGCAGAGATGCTCTCGTAATACCCAACAATAAAGGTTTTGCAGTTGATGGTTTTCCGCCCATATCTTTTATTTTCTTATTTTCTTCTCTGAATTTAAACTTATCCATGACTTGTCCCGGAAGAAGATTAGTATCCCCCGCATCCTCTATTTTTACTTTCCTAAGCATTTGACCAATTATTATTTCAATATGTTTATCATCTATCGGTACGTTTTGAGACCGATAAACATTTTGAACTTCTTTTAACATGTAAGTCTGCAATTCTTCCTCGCCACATATTCTTAAAATATCCTGCAAAACCAACGGGCCTTCCACAAGTGGGTCTCCAGCCTTAACATGATCACCCCTATGTACCTTTAAATGCTTGCCCCTTGGAACAAGGTGTTCACTCTCCATACCACCTTCTCCCCTGACAATAATAGTTCGCTTACCGCGCCTTTTTTCCCCCAACTCCACTACCCCTTCTATTTCACTCATCACTGCAGGGTCTTTTGGCTTTCGTGCCTCGCAAATTTCAGCGACTCGCGGTAACCCTCCTGTTATATCTTCCGTCCTGGAAATCTCTCTCGGTGTTTTTGCAAGCAACGTACCCGGAGTTACCTTCTCTCCCTCCTCAACTTCCAGATGAGCCTTTTCAGGTATTGGATACAACCCTGAAATCTTACCCTTCTCATCCTCTATAATTATTTGTGGGTGCAAATCACCCTTATGTTCCATAATTACTTTGCGTTTAAATCCGGTAGATGCATCAGACTCTTCTCTGACAGTTTTGCCTATTTCAATATCTTCATAACGAACAGAACCTGACATTTCCGCTAATATAGGAACCATGTGAGGGTCCCAGCGGGTCAGTGTTTGACGAACAGCAACACTATCGCCTTCTTTAACTAAAACTTCCGCACCAAGCACCACCGAATGTTTTTCGATTTGTCTTTCTTTTGCATCTATAATTAATATTTCGCCTTTTGAGTTAATAGCGACATTTTTTTCCTGTGGATTTTTAACAACATTCAAATTATTGTACTTAATTTTGCCAGAGCGTTTTGCTTTTATCTCAGAAGCTTCTACCGAGCGGGTAGCGGTACCACCGATATGGAAGGTTTTCATTGTTAGCTGGGTACCAGGCTCACCTATTGACTGAGCTGCAATTATCCCCACGGCCATACCTTCCTCAACGAGTCCTCCCCTTGACAGATCCATTCCATAACATTTCGAACAAAGCCCCAGAGACATTTCACACGTAAATGGAGATCTTACCCTTATTTTTTCGTATCCCAAAGCTTCTATCTTTTTGGCTTTTTCTTCTGTAATTAAATCGTTTTCTCTGATAATTACTTCGTCTTTAACTAAATCTACAATATTGTTTCTTGCAACCCTTCCAGTTATAGTCTTACTTAGAGAAACCTCCACTTTTTCCCCCCTGTAAACTATACTTTTTGTGATGCCGTTCTTGGTACCACAATCTAAAGAAGTAATCACTACATTCTGAGCAACATCCGCCAGTTTCCTTGTTAAGTATCCAGAATCCGCAGTTTTTAGCGCTGTATCCGCTAACCCTTTTCTGGCGCCGTGAGTAGAGCTAAAATACTCCAACACTCCTAAGCCCTCTCTAAAATTTGCCTTAATAGGGGTCTCTATGATTTTTCCCGAGGGCTTCGCCATTAAACCACGCATTCCAGCAAGCTGTCTCAACTGCTGTGAACTTCCTCTTGCCCCTGAAGCAGACATCAGATAGACAGGGTTCAAATAAGGTTTACCTCCTCTTGTATCATTTTTAAGAGCACCCATCATTTCTTCGGCTATTTTTTCGCCAGCGTATGTCCATGCATCTATGATTTGATTGTAGCGCTCTCCTTCCGTAATAACACCTTTTCTGTATAACTTCTGTATCTTTTCTATTTCCAACTGCGTTTTATCAATTATTTCACCTTTTTTCTCAGGCATTTTAACATCACTTATTGAAAATGATAGGCCAGCCTTCGTGCATTCTTTAAATCCAATCTCTTTTACATCATCCAATAAAGTAATGGTCTTCTCTCTTCCGAGCATTTTATAACAATCCTGAATTATCCTGCTTATTCCCTTTTGATCTAAAGGATAATTGTAAAAAGGAATTCCTTCAGGTAATACACTATTAAATACAACACGCCCAGCAGTCGTTTCGCACAACCCGCAAACTGGTTCTTCTTTTCCCAAGCGATCGTTAACAACAGTGACCTGTTTTAGTTTTATCTCAATCTTGTCGTGTAGGTGTAATTTATTTACAGACAGGGCATATATTACCTCTTCATTACCACTAAATCTTTTTAGTTTTTCCACCGCCTCATTCTGTATGCTGGCAGTTAAATAATAACATCCTAATACAATATCCTGTGATGGCACAATAATTGGCTCTCCTGAAGCTGGAGAAAAGATGTTATTTGTGGACAACATAAGAGTAATTGCTTCCGTCTGCGCTTCAATGGACAACGGCAAATGAACCGCCATTTGGTCACCATCGAAATCAGCATTAAAACCCCGACAAACCAGCGGATGAAGCTTTATTGCATTACCTTCCACAAGTATAGGCTCAAACGCTTGTATACCCATTCTATGAAGTGTGGGAGCTCTATTAAGCAAGACCGGTCTCCGTTTCACCACTTCTTCGAGAATATCCCAAACTTCTTTGTCCTTCCTACTCAGCATCTTTTTTGCACTTTTAATTGTATCCGCATATCCAAACTCTCTTAATCTTCTTATTATGAATGGTTGAAATAATTCTAACGCTATTTTCTTTGGCAACCCACACTGATGCAATTTCAGATCAGGTCCCACAACAATCACAGAACGTGCAGAATAATCCACCCGTTTACCAAGTAAATTTTCTCTAAATCGGCCTTGTTTCCCCTTTATCATATCAGTAAGTGACTTCAATGGCCTATTGTTGCTTCCAAGAACGGGACGCTTCCCCCTCGTATTATCAAATAAAGCATCAACCGCCTGTTGAAGCATTCTTTTTTCATTTCTAATAATAACTTCGGGGGCATTAAGATCTATCAGCTTCTTAAGTCGATTATTTCTGTTAATAATTCTTCTATATAAATCATTCAGATCTGATGAAGCGAAATTTCCGCTTTCCAACAACACCAATGGTCTCAAGTCTGGCGGAATAACAGGAATCGCACTCAAAACCATCCATTCGGGTTTATTATCCGAATCCCGAAAAGCTTCTACAATTTCTAACCTCTTTATTATTTCTTTAGCACGTTGTTTTGAACGGGTGCGGCCAAGTTCCTCACGCAGTTCATTAGACAACACAACTAAATCAATTTTTTGCAATAACATGCGTATTGCCTCAGCACCCATTGCCGCCACAAAAGACTCTTCGCCAAATTTCTCTTTAGTTGTTTTATATTCTTCTTCGCTAAGCACCTGATATTCTTTGAGTGTCGTACTGCCTGGGTCTATAACCACATAACCCTGAAAATAAACGATTCTTTCCAGCGACGTAGTTTTCATTCCCAAAAGAGTACCTAAACGTGAGGGCATTGCTTTAAAAAACCAAATATGAACGATAGGTGCTGCTAAATTTATATGGCCCATCCTCCTTCTTCTCACACGCGAATGGGTTAATTTCACACCACATCTATCACAAACAATTCCCTTATGTTTAATGCCCTTATATTTACCGCAAAAACACTCCCAATTACGTTCCGGGCCAAAAATACGCTCGCAAAATAAACCATCTTTCTCTGCCCTATATGTACGGTAGTTTATAGTTTCAGGCTTCTTAACTTCGCCATAAGACCAACCGCGGATATCTTCCGGCGAAGCCAGCGATATTTTAACCGAACTATACTCATTTATTCTTTCGTAAATTATTTCTGTCATATGATAATCTCAAAGAGTCCGCACAAATCTAAATATTAAGTGCAGTACTTCAATCTCTTTTTTATAAAATTTTTAATGTAATATCTCAATACTTTAATATTACTTATATAAACCCACAGCTTTCAAACTAATATTCAAATATTCATCACAAAACACTATATTTTTAAAACATCCATCTTTTTCTTTTCTAATTTTAAATTTAATCCTAACCCCGCTATTTCATTTGAAAGCACCTCAAAGGATGCTGGGGTGCCAGCCTCCAATGTGTTTTCACCCTTAACCATTGATTCGTAAATCTTCGTCCTTCCTTCCACATCGTCACTTTTCACAGTAAGCAACTCTTGCAAATTATGTGCAGCACCATAAGCCTCCAACGCCCATACTTCCATTTCACCAAATCTCTGCCCGCCAAACCTAGCCTTTCCTCCCAGAGGTTGTTGAGTGATCAGCGAATATGGACCTGTCGCTCTTGCATGTACTTTTTCATCAACCAGATGGTGAAGCTTTAACATATACATATAACCCACAGCAACTTTTTGCCCAAAAGGTTCTCCCGTACGTCCATCATATAACACTGCCTTTCCATCTTCAGGCAACCTTGCTTCTTTCAGTGCCTCCCGTATCTCTTCCTCTAAAGCACCTTCAAAAATAGGAGTAACTGCCCTAAAACCTAACTTTTTAGCTGCCCATCCTAGGTGAGTTTCCAGAATTTGCCCGACATTCATCCTAGACGGCACGCCCAATGGGTTCAGTAGCATCTCTACCCTGGTTCCATCTGCCAAAAAAGGCAGATCTTCTTCAGGAAGTATCTTGGAAATAACTCCTTTGTTACCATGCCTACCGGCCATTTTATCACCAACTGAAAGTTTTCTCTTCGTTGCAATGGAGACCTTCGCTAGTTCCAAAACCCCTGTCGGCAATTCATCACCGCGCTTCAACTGGTTTATTTTTCCATCTCTCTCTTCTTTTAATTCCTCGATTTTTCTTTTGTATTCCTGTGAAATTTCTAGTGCCAGTTCCTTTTTCTTTTTACTACTAAATGCAATATTTTCAATATTAAAATGATCTTCCATTGCAAGTATCGTTTTTTCAGACATAGCCCGCTCTGTTTTGTAAACCTGACCGGTTTGAATATCTACAAGCGTTTCTTCAATCTCTGCATTTATAGCTTTTATCATCTTTGCAAATTCTTTAGCAATAGCCTCATTATACTTCGACTCTATTTCACTTACCTCACCCAATATTTTCTGTCTTTTTTCTTCTGAAATATACGACTTTCTTGAAAATACTTGCGTATTTATAATAATACCTTCCATACCGGATGGGACTTCCAGCGATTCATTTTTAACATCTTCACCAGCACGTCCAAATATTGCATGTAACAGTTTTTCTTCGGGCGAAAGTTCACTCCTGCTTTTGGGCGCTATCTTCCCTACCAAGATATCTCCGGGTTTCACCTTTGTTCCAACCCGAATTATCCCATTTTCATCCAAATTTCTTAGTGCTTTCTCTGAAACATTCGGAATATCGCGGGTAAATTCTTCCCTACCCAGCTTTGTTTCACGTATTTCTACTTCAAACTCATCTCTGTGTATAGAGGTAAATCTATCATCTTTTAACAAGGCTTCACTTATCACCATAGCATCTTCAAAATTGTATCCATCCCATGTCATAAACGCTACTAATACATTTTTACCTAAACTAAGTTCACCATTATGAGTAGCCGCTCCGTCAGCGATGACCTCTCCTTTTTTGACTTTTTGCCCTTCAGTGACTATAGGTTTCTGATTTAGGCAAGTACCTTCGTTTAGCCCAACAAACTTTCTTAGTTTATAAATTTCATTGTTATCAATTACGATTTCATTTGATGATACCTTTGTAACAGTTCCGTTCTTTTCCGATTGAACAGTCATGCTTGAGTTTTTGGCAACAACCCGTTCCATGCCCGTTGCGATAATAGGAGGTTCTGTCTTCAGCAGAGGAACAGCTTGCCTCTGCATATTCGACCCCATTAGAGCTCTATTCGCATCACTATGTTCCAAAAATGGTATTAAACTTGCAGAAACACCTACCATTTGTTTAGGAGAAACATCCATATAATTTACATCTTTGAAGGCCGTGTGCTTAAAGTCGCCATCGTGTCTGCATAGCACGTCCGTCTTGCCCAACGTATCTTTAGTACTGATTAAAACATCAGCCGGTGCTATCAAACGACCCTCTTCCTCGTCTGCCCGTAAATATATTATATTTTTAGAAGGTTTTCCTTTTTCAATTAAACGATATGGTGTAATCAAAAAACCGTACTCATCGATTGTTGCGTATATACTTAAAGAAGCTATCAAACCAATGTTTGTACCTTCTGGCGTTTCTATCGGACACACCCTTCCATAGTGAGAAACGTGCACATCTCTCACCTCAAACCCAGCCCTCTTCCTATTCAAGCCGCCAGGTCCCAACGCACTTAACCTTCTTTCATGAGTCAACTGTGCCAGAGGATTTGTTTGGTCTAAAACCTGCGAAAGCTCGCTTCGGCTGAAAAAATAATCGATCGCCGAAAATATGGTTTTAGAATTTACCAAAGAACGCGGTGTTAATTGTTCTGTTTCTTTTACACTTAACCTTTCCTGTATGGTTCTTCTTAGTTTCAAAAACCCCTTTCTCAACTCTTCACCAACCAGCTCGTCAATTGTCCGAAGTCTCCTGTTGCCTAAATTATCTATATCGTCAATTGATGCCCCAGGGGTACCTTTCCGCAACTTCATCAAATACCTAATAGCTTCTACAAAATCCTCTTTTTGCAAAGTCATTTTAGATGAATCGATATCATGACCCATTTTCCTATTTAACCTAAATCTGCCTACAGGCCCCAACCTATATCTTTTTTCATCAAAAAATTTATCATAAAATAACTGCCTTGCCTTTTCCACTTGCTGTGGGTTGCCAGGTCTGAATCTTGCGTAAATTTTCAACAATGCATCTTCATGGGACTTTGTAAAGTCTGACTCCAGAGAATTTAATATTAAGTTGTCTTCTACTTTCTTTATCACATCTACTTTCTTTATTTCCAGGTCTGTAATTGCTTTAACTGTTGAATCAGAAAACTGACGCCCCGCGTCCAGCAAAATTTCCCCAGTTTCAGGATTAACAACTTGCTCTGCAGTAAACCTACCCCTCAACTTTGCAGCCACATCATAATCAGCTATTTTCACCGTTTCTACTTCATGAAACAACCGAATAATATCCTCATCATTTGCGTATTCTGCGGATAACGCCCTGAGAAAACAAGTAGCAGGTAATTTTCCACTCTGATCAATCCTGACAGTAAGTACATCCTTTTTCCCTACCTCCAACTCAATCCAACTTCCTCGTTCTGGAATTATTCGGCAAGAATGTAATCTTTTTTCTGCGTAAAATTCTTCTATAAAATCTACACCTGGCGAACGATGCAATTGTGCAACAATCACCCGCTCTGTACCATTAATAATAAATTCTCCGCCACCGATAACAACAGGAATCTCACCCAAATAAACTTCTTCTTCTATCGGTTCATCTTTATCCAAACGCAACCAAACGCGAAAAGGCCGCCCGTATGTTAATCGCAACTGGCGACATTCGTCTTGTGAATAGCGAGGTTTTCCCAACTCATATTTAACATAATTTAATGTTATGTTGCCATCGTAGTTGCTAACAGGAAATATCTCTCTCAATATAGCCTCAATACCAACATTTTTCCTTTTAGATGCTGGAATATCCAACTGCAAAAAGTCCATATATGCTTTCGTTTGAATCTGTGTAAGACTTTGAAGTTCTATTACTTCGTCTACTTTACTGTAGTTTCGTATTTCCATAAATTTTCAGGATTTTAAAAGTTGGCAAAAAAACTGTTTATTTTATTTCTACTTTGGCACCAGCTTCTTCTAATGTTTTTCTAATCTTGTCTGCATCTTCCTTCGTCACCCCTTCTTTAACAGCCTTAGGCGCACCTTCTACAAGATCTTTCGCCTCTTTGAGGCCCAAATTTGTCTCTGCTCTTACCGCCTTAATTACTTGAATTTTGTTAGCTCCCACTTCTTTTAGAATTACATCAAAAGATGTCTTCTCTTCTTCTGCGACAGCCCCGACTCCTGCTAATGGCATACCAACAGGCATTGCGGCTACGGCAGATGCGGAAACACCAAATTTCTTTTCGAATGCTTTTACTAATTCAGATGCCTCCAACAGTGTCATCCCCGATACTATATCTAGCACCTGCGCTATCTTCCCGGTTACCTCGACTTCTTTTTCTTCCATTATTTGAGTCATTTTACACCTCCTAACTTTCAGAAATCATATACAAATTACCCATTACTTTTTTCTTTTTGTGTTTTTATCTCTTGAAGTATAGTTGCTAAACTGCGCAATATACTGTTAAAAGCGGTTGCCACTCCGACTATCGGAGCATTTATACTTATCACTATTTGGGATCTAAGCACTGGCAAGGAAGGAAGTTTTGCCAAACTCTTAATAGAATCAATCGATAGCGACTCTCCCTCAAAAAATCCACCTTGCAACGTAAAAAATGGCAAATCTTCAGAGTATTTAACTGTTTCTTTTGCCATTAATACTGGATCCTCCCCGCCGCTTATGATAGCAGAAGGACCATTAAGCAAACCAACTATTTCCGTCTTGCCTATTTTCTTAAACGCAACCGCAGCAAGAGAATTTTTAACAACCTCCATAAGTATCTTCTTCTGCCATAATTCATTTCGCAACTGATTAAACTGCAAAGCAGTGATACCTCTATAACCGACTACCAGATAGCTACTCTTATCATCATAACGAGAAATCAGTTCTTTTATTGTAAGTTCTTTTAATTCATTTGGCATTGTTCTGTCTATTCCCTTAGTTACACATTTTAAAATTAAATTTGCAACATTACGCCAGGACTCATCGTCGAAGAAAGTGAAATCTTCTCTATATACACCCCTTTTGCAGCCGATGGACGCAAGTTCAATATATGTTTAATAAATGTGTTTATATTGTCGGCAAGATCTGCAACGGAAAACGACAGCTTTCCAACAATTGCATGAACATTTCCACCAGCATCATTTCTAAACTCAATTTTACCTGCTTTAAATTCCCTAACAGCTGTTTCTACATCATCAGTTACAGTTCCAGATTTGGGAGAAGGCATTTTACCCTGAGGGCCTAACACTTTACCTAATTTACCGACTATTCGCATCATATCAGGAGTAGAAATTGCAACGTCAAAATCTCCCCATCCCCCCTCTACTTTTTTCACCAAATCTTCAGCACCAACCTCTTCCGCTCCTGCATCTTTCGCAATGGTTGCTTTTTCTCCAACGGCAAAAACTATCACCTTTAAACTTTTACCAATACCCTTTGGCAGAGATATAGCACCCCTAACAAGCTGGTCTGATTGCTTTGCATCGATACCCAACTTAATTACGACTTCGACACTTTCATCGAACTTTGCAGTCTTAAAAGATTTAAGATGTTTTAAGGCATCCTCTAATTCGTACTTTTTGTTTATATCTATATGTTTTAAAGATTCTAAATATCTTTTACTTCTTTTTGGCATTTTATAAATCCTTCTGATTAAACACAACTTCCCTCATTTTTACACACTAATCCACAATTCTAAGCCCCATAGTATGAGCAGTTCCCTCTATTATCTTCATTGCACTTTCTAAATTACCAACATTTAAATCTGCCAACTTTCTAGCTGCTATTTCCCTAATTTGTTGTTTGCTAACTTGCCCAACCTTCTGCCGATTTGGCTCTGGCGAACCTTTAACAATACCTGCGGATTGTTTTAATAGCACAGAAGCCGGCGGAGACTTAATTATAAAGGTAAACGTTTTATCTTTAAAAACAGTAATCTCTGCAGGAGTTAAAATCCCCTGCAAATCTTTCGTTTTATCGTTAAACTGCTTCACAAATTGCCCGATATTTACTCCATGCTGCCCAAGTGCCGGACCAACCGGAGGTGCAGGGGTTGCCTGCCCAGCCGGACACTGCAATTTGATTTTAGCCAAAATCTCCTTTGCCATTACATTCTCCTACCTTTAAATTGACTCTACCTGCCAATATTCCAATTCAACCGGCGTTGCCCTTCCGAACACGGTAAGCATGACCTTAATGCGGCCACACGCAGGCAAAACCTCTTCAACTATTCCATCATAATTCTCAAACGGTCCTTCTTTTATTCGTACCTTCTCGCCTTCATTAAATTCGATCTTTGCACGAGGCTTTTCTTCTTTCTGCTCCAGATCAGAAAGAAGTTTTTCAACCTCATATTTGGTCATAGGCGCAGGCTTACTCTGTCCGCCAATAAAGTCCCCCGTGCCTGAAGTTTCTCGAATCATAAACCAAACTTCCTTTGGAATTTGACCTTTTTCGTCTACCTCAATCTCTACCATTATGTATCCTGGATATATTTTACGGTCAGATACCCTCTTCTTACCACCCTTAACCTCAGAAATTTTCTCACTCGGCACCAGTACATTTGTAATCAGGTTCTCCAAGCCCTGTGCTCTTATACGCTCTACTAAATTCTCCCTGACTTTATCTTCTCTATTGCTTTGCACACGCAAAACAAACCATTCCTTTGGCATCTATTTATAAACCTATAAAAACCTAAAAATTTCACGTCTAAAATTCAATGCAATTGCATCGCGTATAATTCAGGAAGGAGTAAAATGCACCGAAAAACCAATCAAAAGTGCGTCAATCAGCACTTACGCTATACCGGCTTTATAGCACTCCAATATACTCCATAAAGAAGGATACGACCCAGTCTACGCCTAAGATAAAAAATCCTATGATTACAACCGATATAATCACAACAATCGTGGAGCCAACCAACTCATATCTTGTAGGCCATGATACTTTCTGAAGCTCGTTTTGAGTTTCAACCAAAAATTCTACTGCTTTTTTTCCGCCTTCATCAATAGGCCTCAGTCCAGTTCTAAAGCCAGCAACCAAGATACAAATTAGATATCCCAGAAAAACAAAAAGCACAACCGAACAAATTAATCCCCATGTAAGCTCAATATCTACAAGGGGAACTCTCGCATTTTCAGATATATTTGGCAATCCTATCAAGACATTGTACAACGAAATGGAAGCAAACAACGCTAGCAACCCTAACGCAATACCAACAACTATCCTGCTATAAGATCCTTGACCCTTCTTATGAATAGCAAACAATGACATTGGCTTATCTATTACTCTTGATCTAAGATTGAAAATAATTAAATGGCAGGTCTGGAGGGATTCGAACCCCCAACACCCGGATTTGGAGTCCAGTGCTCTACCAATTAGAGCTACAGACCTTTAGTTGCACCCAAAACACAGAAAACTACTTTTTATATTCCTTGTGGAACACATGCCTTCCACAGTTCTTACAAAATTTCTTCAATTCCAACTTTTCCGCCTGCTTTGCTTTTTTAGGCGTTCTATAGTTCCTGTTGGAACATTCACGACAAACCAGGGTAATATACTCTCGCATCAACGAACCCTCAAAACTACATTATAATTTATTCAACAATTTTTGTAACGACACCTGCACCCACTGTCTTCCCACCTTCCCGAATTGCAAACCG
>MHYI01000220.1:0-1602 GCA_001828295.1 Planctomycetes bacterium RBG_16_41_13
TTCACCATTTCAGTCCGGAAAGTAGTATATGATAAAAGGCGTCACCCTCTTTAGCGGCATTGGCAGAAAGCTATTCTGCTGGTTTTTGCTGTTATCTATTTTCCCCATCATTGTTGTCGCTATACTCACATATCGGTATGGTCAGGAAACTATTAAGAATGAACTCCTCAACGAGGAAGCATTCATCGCCGAAGGGATCAAAAACCACATACTCACCATTCTTGACGCAGGTGAATATTCATCACAATTTTTCGCATCTGACGAGTTTATCCGAAGGCATTTAGAGATACTTAATCACAATCCTGACAACAAAAATGTCGTAAAAAAATTCAATGATTATATGGTGTACAAGACGAACCTGAATAAGGATTTTTATGAAACCTTTGTTTTAAACCCATCAGGTATTGTTGTCGCCTCAAGCAACGAAAACAGTATCGGAAAGAATGAATGCGATGTGGATTATTTTATTTATGGCAAAAAGGAACCTTATATTAAGGATATCTACATAGACAGGGATACAGGAGAGTATTCTATGGCCTTTGCATCTCCTATACTTAGGAAACGCGGACGAAAGTTCCTGGGAGTCTTAGTGATCCGCTATAATGCAACGAAGTTAAATGAGATTACCACTGGCAAAAAGCTGCTTATAAAAGATTATGGCGGCACTTTTCTCAGAAGGGGAGAAACCAGCGAGGCATATATTGTAAATAAAAACTATTTGATGATTACTGAATCAAGATTTAAAACGAATGCTATTTTAACGCAATCGGTTCATTCTGAACCGGTCGCCGCTGTATTTTTAAACGGGCATGAGTTTGTAGGGGTTTACAAGGATTACCGGGGTGCTAATGTTATTGGTGCGGCGCGGTACATAAAAAAAATGGAATGGGTTTTACTGGTGGAAACAGATGAATCGGAGGCGTATTATCCAATCTATAAATTCAAATACCGCGCAATTACCATGGTTGGCGTGTGCATTATCGGTGTGATATTTGTATCATTATTTGTTTCGCGGGGGATTATCAATCCCATCCTCATGCTTGTTAAGGGCATGAAAAGAGTGGCAGCGGGCGATTTGGATTTTCGGGTAAAAAGCAACCTGAAAGACGAACTGGGAGAATTGACCGATTCGTTTAACAAAATGACGTATTACATTAAAGATTCCAGCGAAAAACTCCTGCACCTGAAGGAGGCCCTTGAGGAAAGAAAAGAGTATTTAGAGAGCATTTTAACGTTTGCAAATGAATTGATCTTTATGCTCGACGCACAGGGTAATTTTACCTTTATCAATCCTAAGATAAAAGACTGGGGCTACGAAGAAGATGAGCTGATAGGGCGGCATTTGATTTGTATTTTATTTAACAAACAGCAACCGCAGGTAAACCAGATTCTTCATGCCGGTTCCCGCAGGAGAGTGGAAGTGGAAGCGATGGATAAACAAAACAATATACGAAATGTATTGCTCAGCACTTCCCAGATAAAAAACAAGGAGGGACAATTAATGAGCATATTGGGGGTTGCCAGCGATATTACGGAACTAAGAAGTCTGGAGCATAAACTTGTGCAATCAGACAGGCTGGCATCCATAGGCCAGTTAGTGGC
>MHYI01000220.1:1619-3988 GCA_001828295.1 Planctomycetes bacterium RBG_16_41_13
TAAATAACCCTATCGGCGTGATATACCTCTATAGCACAGAAAGCCTGCGGCTTTTTGAAAGGATTACTATTGCTTTAAAAGAAAGCAACGCACTTTCCATCATTGAAGATACACAGCGGTTGATCAAGGTGCTTTCCGCCATTGACTGCGGGCCGCTGGTTAATAAGGAATTGTTTGAACAGGAATTGTCCTCCATAATTGATAACCTGAAAAAGAACAGCAGGAGATTTGAAGAAATCTATACCGTTATCAGTAAAAACAGATTCCATTTGCATGAATACCTTGAGGGTTCCGCAAAGGAATCCATTCGATGTAAAGAATTAATTGGCGGTTTGCTGGATTTTTCCAGGCAGAAAGAACCGAAAATGAGCTGGTCAAATGTCAACAATCTGATCGACAATGTGCTCAATATTGTGGAAAAGCAATACCGAAAAGAGAAGATTGACGTTGTGAGAAATTTTGATCCCCGGATTCCTGACACGATGATGGATAGCCGCCAGGTAGAGCAGGTCATTATTAACATCGCCAACAATGCCGTCTTTGCAATAAAGGAATCTCAAAAAGACGCCATGCGTGAAGAAGCGCACAAAAAAGGGGTACTGAACATCGGCACACATTTTCACGCAGATAAGGAATCTATAGAAATATGCATAAAAGATAACGGCATGGGCATCAATAAACATGATTTGGGGAAGATATTTGATCCCTTTTTTACGGCAAGAAAAGATGGAAAGGGAACGGGACTGGGATTAAGCATCAGCTACGGAATTGTAAAAATGCACGATGGAAGTATTGAGGTAGAAAGTATGGCGGGAAAAGGCTCAACATTCAGGATATTCCTGCCGGTAAAGGGGAAAAAACCAAAATGAACAGAACTAAAATATTAGTAGTTGATGATGAAGAGGGATACCGAAAGGTGCTGTATAACGCACTCACCGAACGCGGATTCCGAGTCAAAACGGCAGCATCGGGAGAAGAGGCGCTTGCGGAACTTAAAAAAAATACGTTCCCTGTCATCATTGTCGATATGAAACTTCCCGGCAGCATCGACGGGCTTGAATTGCTTCAAAGGGCAAAGGAAATGGATAATGCTTCCGTCCTGATAATGACCGCCTATGGCGGGATAGACACTGCCGTAGAGGCAATGAGGCGGGGTGCGTTTAATTACATCACAAAGCCTTTTAGCATTGATGAAATCATGCTTAATATTGAACGCATGATTGAGCAAAACAAAATTATTGAGGAAAACAACTATCTTCACTCCGAGCTGGAAAAGGCATTTGGGCGAAAAACCATTATCGGGAATTCGAAAGAAATACAGAAGGTGATGGATATGATTTCCAGGGTTGCATTTAGCTCCGCCACCGTTTTAATCACCGGCGAGAGCGGCACAGGCAAGGAACTCGTGGCACGGGCAATCCATTTTAACGGCAATAGAAAGCATAAAAAATTCGTAGTGATCAATTGCGCCACCCTGTCTGAGCATCTTTTGGAAAGCGAATTGTTCGGACATGTCAGGGGCGCCTTTACCGGCGCTATAAAAGATAAAAAGGGACTTTTCGAAGAGGCAGACGGCGGCACCCTCTTTATGGATGAGATTGGAGATATTCCAACGCCGGTTCAGGCAAAAATACTGCGCGTCCTGCAGGAAGGGGAATTTATTCCGCTGGGAGATACTGTTGCACGAAATGTAGACGTCCGGATTATTGCGGCGACAAACCAGCACCTGCTCAAAAAAGTACGGGATAAAGAATTTCGCGAGGATTTATACTACCGGCTGAATGTAATCAATATAAAAATGCCACCATTGCGGGAGAGAAAAGAAGATATTCCGCTATTAATAAAACACTTTATCGAAAAATATAATAAAAAAGAAAACAAGCAGATAAAGGGGCTTTCTCCCGAAGCGGAAATGGAATTATATAAATATCACTGGCCGGGCAATGTGCGTGAACTGGAAAACGCAATAGAAAGGGCCATTACCCTTACCAATGAACAAATCATTCCGCTACATGTTATTTTGCCCATTGTACGGAAAGAAGAAGGCAACAACATGCTCTGGGACGACCTGCTTTCTCATCCTTACAAAGAAGCGAGAAAAAAGGCCCTCGACGCCTTTAATATTAAATATGTAATGAATGTTATAAATAAAAATAGCGGTAACGTCACCAATGCAGCAAGAGAATGTAAGATAGAAAGACAATATTTGCAACGCATGCTGAAAAAATACGATATCAAATCAAGGCAGACAATATAACGGCCTGCCCCCCTACCAAATTTACGATTTACGATTTACGAAGTACGATTTACGATTTGGGATTTACGATTTGGGATTTGGGATTTGGGATTTTAAATCGTACTTCGTACTT
>MHYI01000220.1:4086-4804 GCA_001828295.1 Planctomycetes bacterium RBG_16_41_13
TAAAGTATCCTTGTGAATAATCCACACCCAGCTCTTTTATTTTTTTGTATACTTCAAATGAATCCACGTACTCCGCTACGGTTTCTATATTTAATTTTTTCGTAAAATTAACAATAGTTTCAACGATAATTTCAGAATTAATATCTTTATCGATGTTTTTTATCAGCGAAGCATCTATTTTTATATAGTCTACATATAGTTTTAGAATATGTTCAAAGTTTGAGTAACCTGACCCGAAATCATCGATTGCGATCTTACAACCATAGTTTTTCATTTCTTTAATAAATTTGAGCACAATCTCATAACTTTCAATACCCTCGCTTTCCAGAAATTCAAAGATAATCCGTTGACCCAGTTGTGCATTATTATTAAGTTCTTTTCTGAGGAAATCATTAAAAGATTTATCCAGAATATCTTCGATGGAAAGATTTACGGAGAAGGTATAGGCATTGTTTTTGAAGGCATTGAAATTTTTTCTGACCGTTATTTCCGTTAATGATGCATAGAGCCTGGATTCTTTTGCGATTTTTAAAAAAGACGCGGGAGACAAAACATTACCGTCTTCATCTTTAATCCTCATCAGGCATTCGTACTTAGTAATTTTTCCTGTTTTGTTATCTAATATTGGTTGAAATACGGAAAATATAGTATCGTTCCTGATGGCATTTTTTAATATTCGTATTGTCGTTAAATTGGAGGATATATCTTTATAAATGTT
>MHYI01000221.1 GCA_001828295.1 Planctomycetes bacterium RBG_16_41_13
TGTTTTGAATAATCCATCTCTCACATCATTTCGGGAATATGCCCGTAAAACGTCCAGTCTAAGCATATTTGCACACCATCCTTCCGTTTTTTATATACCTTGTGATATTATTTGTTTTTCTTTTCTTGCAGTGGAATTTAATAAGGTACGGATTCCATGGGTCACGTCTTCAACTTTAACTGATTCAATACAATTTTCCTTCAAAGGACATCGTTTTTGATTACACGGGCAACAGGGAAAGTCTTTTCTGACAATATAATATTTATTTCCAAGCGGATACCACTGAGAAACAGATTCCGGACCAAAAATAAGGACAGACGGAAGGTGCGCAGTTCCTGCCATGTGAGAAGGGCCGCTGCTGACGCCGATGTACAACCTGCATCTTTCAAAGAGAGCGGTTAGTTGTTTAAAAGAATGTATCTCGGTTGCTCCAATTATTGCTTTATCATTCATGAATTTGTTTACCCGTAGAATCAGTGATAATTCCTCACGTGAACCGGTGAGAATAATCTTTGCCCCATACTCTTCAATCAAATAGCGCCCCACTTCTGCATAGCGTGATTCCGGCCACTGTCTTACCGTTTGTCTGGCGCCTGGGTGTATAACAACGAGCATGTCGTCTTTTTTTATACCGTACTTATCAAAAAGGTTATTAATAAAAATTCTGTCTCTGTCTGTTATAAATATTTCAGGCAGTGCATTATTATCGACTTTTGCTCCCAGCGTTTTTGCAATGACTGTATGGTATTCAGCTTCATGGAGAGATTCCTTATAATCAGCAATTGACGTTAAAAGATACCTGCCTCCTGAGGCGGCAAAGCTTACCCTGTAAGGAATTTTTGCAAAAACCATTAATAGCAGGATATTTCTGGCATCTCCTCTGAAGTCTGCTGCCACATCAAACCGTTCTTTCCTGATCAGTGCCACAATCTTAAAATATTCACGAAAAGCCCGGGCGAAACCTTTTTTGAAGAACCAGGGGGGGTCATATGTCAGGATGGTATCGATATGTGGATTCTCCTCTAATATCTCGCGGGATTTTAACGAAGTTAAAAAAGTGATATTAGCTTCAGGGAATTGTTCACGGATTGCAGGTAATGTGTGGGTAGTGAGCAGAACATCACCAATATAATCTACACGAATAAGGAGGATTTTCTTTGGCTTTTCAGGAATCCTTTTTTTTCTCCACATCTTCCATGTTATAAAGACGTGGAAAATAGTCCAAAGAATAAAGCCAATACTGTCAAAAACAAAGACAATCCTTCTTGTATTTTTTTTAACAAATTTGTATTTCATACCATTATTATTTTATAGTAAAATAAACTACTTTACAATTGCGCTTTGACCCATGTAAGTATGTTCGGTTTCATCCGTGAAGTACTATAGTTAAAAAAACGACTACTTAATACTATTGAGTAAGGACGGATAAATTTTAGAATGAATTTCCTTCATTCTATTTACCAGGTCAAAATAAGGCTGGTCTTCTATATTTAACAGTCCAAAGTTATTATTTTCACCGTCTGCTGTACGACCGGATGCCGGTTGGTCAACATATTGGTACCATACCCAGCCAATAATGAGAGGAGATTCTATAAGACGGAAAATATATCTTTCGTACCAGAGACCTCTTTCTTTCTGAGTTTTAAAAGTATAACCAGGCCCTTTTGTGTTAGGTAATCCACTATCCATTGCTTTGAACCCGAACTCTGTAATTAATATAGGCTTTTTGTGATAGTGCCAGGATCTTTCAAACAATTCGATTGGGGCAACAGCATCATAAGGTTGAAAGCAGACAACATCGACATATTTATCCATAGCTTCCAATACCTCGGATGGGGCAATGTTACCAACAAATCTAACGCCTAAGATCATATGATTTGTGTCATACTTTCTAATGATAGAATAGTGCATTTCAAAAAAAGTATCTGCAACAAAGCGTAAGAAAGCGGATTTATCTAATTGTATTCTTGTACGGTCCTTAATTCCTCCGTTAATTTCAGTGTAGGTTAATAATTCTTCAAATTTGTTGATTTTTGTTCCCCACACAGTTTTAAAGGCTTTCACATTGTTGGCATAACGATTTATTAAAAAATTAATAACAGCCTTCTTACCAGGTCTATCTGAAGGAAGTGAGAAATAAATGTCAAATAATTCTTGTCTTTTTAATGGATTGCCACTCCATGGCAATTCATTGCCTAAAAAATATCCCAAAAGACGGGGGTTGTCTTTTTGGATTTTTGTTACAGTCGCAGCTTCTTTATCTAACGATTGTTTAAATTTTTCATCAAATATATCCGGAAAGCGGTTCGGATTGGGATGGCTTGCGTCGGTTACTGGCACTGAGATTGCGCTCCTTGGACCTATTGCATCTTCATAAACAAATAGCTTAGAAAGCGCTGGATCGCTCTGGATTACAGTATTGAAACCCCATTCCTTTAATCTCCTGGAGGTTTTTTCTACCCATTCTTCAGCGGATTTATAATATTTGGGTAAATTGTTTTTGTATAGATCTGATCCAACTTGGTCTATATTGGCAAGACTAACTCCAACGACTATAAAACCATTTCCTTCAGGGTCTATCAGCCACCATCTGTTATGTATTTCTTCAACATGAAAAAATCCCGTTTTTTTACCTTTGATATGTTTCAGTCCACCGTATTTATTTAAACTGTCACGATCTATCGAAGCGGTTTTGGAGATATCGGGAGGAGGTACAGAGACAATTGATACATCATCAAACCAAACAGTACCAGTTACCGCTTGTGCCCCAAGAAGCACAGATATACGTTCTGACTCCTCTGGAGCAACAAATACTATCTTTTCCTCACGCCAATCTTGAGTCATTTGAATGGGAAACGTTTTGAAGAAAACAGGGGTTGGAACGCCTCTGATAAAACAAACTATTGACATGTTTACACCGCTTTGCAATGAATCAAAAACAACAGTAGGCAGAATATCTACCGTCTTAATCCAGACTGATGCCTGGTACCATTTTCCAACCTTTAGTTCGGAAATCTCTTGTGTTAATCCAGCATCTCCAGTTGGTGAGGTCTTTATTATTTTCGCTGAACCTTTTCCTGCGTGCGCGATTTCATTATCCCACAGATAACTAGCTGTCCTGTCAGACGTGGAAAACCCTATCTTCTCTAAATCGATCCAACCGTCTATAGTGTTCCTGGTGGAACGGTCACCTTTTTCAAAATCGGGATTTTTTAGGGGATATTTGTCACTTCTTTCTAATTTCCCCTTATCTGACATCTCTGTCAGACTTTTTATCGCGTCATCCAGCAGTCTACCAGCAAGATCAAGGTCGCCTTTCTCTGCTGCTATTCTTGATTCCATATCTAATTTTAATGCCTTTGTTATACCTATCCCCACGGCTTCCTTTTCCTTAATTAGCGTACGAACTCTTTCTGCTTTTCTCATAAGCTCCTCTATGGCAAGACCCTTTGTATCTTCAGCCTGAGAGTGTCTAATGAATGCCCCGAGAAAAATAATGGAAACCACTATTATAATAAAATATGTGGAAAGTCTGTTTTTGTACACGGAGATTCTCCTTGATAGAATTATTGGTAACCAGAGCGGCCATTTGAGAACAATTTTTTTATCATAGGTAAAAACTTTAACATACCAATTATCAGGAAATCAAAGAGTCTTAAAGATGGATTGGAGTAAAACATATTTTTTAAATCGCTTTCATCATCCGGTAAAAGGTCGATGTGTTTTTTTATAATGCCTTTTTTTAGCGCATATTGAAAGGCTTTCGTTTCAGGTTCTAATCTGATCCAATTCAGAAATGGCCCCCCCCTTCCCCGAAGGAATAACTTTGCTTTTAAATAAAAAAGAATCGTTTTAAGAATTCCCGTAAAAGTCTCCCCGGGGGGATTTACAAATATGCTGTAGGTGACATTCAGATCGCCGAAGTCTTTGTTTCCGGTAAACAGCTTAAGACTATCTTTAACATCCTTTTCGTTTAATTCTTTCTGTAAGGCATTCAAGGCGCTTTGTGAGACTGCATCTGGTGAAAACGTAATGCTTGTACAGCCAGCCTTGATCGCCAGGAGTAAGAAATGTTTTGGTATGTGTTTAAGCTCCATCCATGCAGACCATTTTACCTTTAGCCCTCTTTTTATTATTTCTTCACAAATTTCTTCGGAATGCCTCAAGGGCGCATTGAAGACACCGTCGGCAAACATAAATTGCTTAATATGATACTGCCTGACTAAGTATTCAATTTCATCACAAACATCTTTTACCGCTCTTATTCTTAACACATTGCCATTCAACTGGGGGTAGTTACAATACGTGCATTTTAAAGGGCAACCTCTCCTTGTTTGAATGCCAATGCTTTCCATATGATTTAAATAGGGGGTAATGTTCAAGATATCTCTTTTAGGGATAGACAGTTTCTTGAAGTCAGGCAATGGTCTAAAACCAGTAAATAGCACTTTTCCTTCAGTGCGAATATATATACCACGAACTGACTCAGGTTTATCCAGATTGTCAAGTAATTCAGGGAGACTTTCCTCTCCTTCCAGGTAAATTCCAAAATCAATCGAGGGATTTCTCTCCATAATCTTATTTGCAAACATGGAAAACCCGGCTCCACCAACGATAATTTTTGTGTTAGGCGTTGTTTCGCGTATCTTTCCTAAGAGATATTGAAAATGCTTATAGTAATAACAAGGCGCTATTCGATATTGATTATCGATATTCCTCAGAGAAATACCGATGATATCCGGGGAAAAACTTATAATGCGGCTTTCTAATTCCTCATAAGGGTTAGCAGTTGTGTTGGGATCGAATATCTGAACATCATGACCGTGTTGGTATGCAGCAGTGGATATATAAGCGAGTCCCAGTGGATAAACGGGAGAATATTTGTTGTGACCGAGATAGGATTGTATAAAGAATACTTTCATAATGAAATAAATTCCTTCTTTGTATCCGTATTGTTGGGTTTCAAAACATATCCAACTTCAGGAAGCGGATATTTTCTTATCGTATATAAATATCGTGCATAATGGTCCGGGTAATCTTGAACATAGCGCTCAAAAAGTCTGGTGTAGTTTTTCATCCAGGTGTCGATAAACGCTTGCTTGTTAAAACCGTTATACAGATCAGCAACGGGTTCATGTATTATAATTTTGTGTTTATTGTCTTTTTGTCTGACAATAAATACAGGCAAAGACGGTGACTCTGTACTCAAAGATAAGGATGCACCTCCGGTAGAAAGCAACAGAGTGCTGTTTAAAAATGGCATGGCCATCCGTTTCCCTCCGATAATTCCGTCTAATGAAATTACCACTACCTCGTTGTTTGCTAATACCCTATAGATTTGTCTTATAGATTTTCCCTCGTCCAGGTAAATAAATTTTACCGGGAGAGAAGATTCGCTTTCCAGTTCTAGCTTCATAATAATGTTATGAGAAGATACCTCCGTATCTTTTTCAAATGTTAAAGGATTTGCAGCAATCTGATGCACTTTATAGCCGTTGTACCCGAGTGCGGGCAGGATTATCTTCCACGAGCCAAAATGCGTTATACAAAGCACGGCGCCTTTTCCTTTGTCAAGGGCATTCTGAAGATGTTCAAATCCTACAAAATACGATATTTTGTTGATTTTGTTTTGGTTCAGTTTCGGAAACGTCCATATCTCAAAGAGGTCTTTTCTAAAGTTTTGCATAGTATGCCTGAGTATTATATCCAAATCATGCTTTGATAAATCTCCCATTAAACTCCTTAGATCATTTTTAATAATTTGCTTCTTTTTGCCAATCAATATATACCCAGAAAGATTACCTATTATATAAAGGGCTTTTAATGGTAAATAGGGTAGAATAAATCTTATTGAATAGAGAAAAATGGTTTTGAAAAAATTCGTTACAGATTGTTCCATAGTCATATTATATAGTTTGTATCACTCCTGTCCGTCTGATATCGTATACCATATGCGGTAAACCCAACACGCATCGGCTATTCAGGTGTGTTGGCACTGGATAGATTTAATTTTATGTTGGGGCTGATACTGCGAATTTGTCGGGAAATTAGCGGGTATTAACACGGAAACTGGCACCTACCGGACAGTCGTGAGTTTGTACATAAGTCCATTCCAAAAATTTCAATGAACGATAGCATACCTTCCTTGTAGAGGTGTTTTTTGTATTTGTAAAGTCTCGGAACATTTGGCAAGGTTAAATAATGCCATGCTAATACCTAAAATCATCCATAGAGTTTCATCGAAGTATACCATATCAACCATACCAAAACAAAGTGTAGAGATCATTCCCGAAGCAAGGCAAAGTAACATGGTTTGATAATATGGATTTATAGGCTTCGAAGTAATTATTTTAATGGAATAAAAGAATTTTGCTAATAGCCATAACCAGATTGAAAATCCAATAATACCTAGTTCAAAAAAAACTGAAAGGAATATATTATGGGACGGAACCATTTCTCCAATTCCGTATCCTAAACCGGATGTTTTATTCCACATATCTGATAAGGTTTGATTCCATATAATAGCGCGTGTTTCTGCAGACCCTCCCCCGATTGACCTGCCAACTCCCGATAAATTCTTTCCAAATTCAACGAATCTAACTAAAGGAAACAAAACAACGATAGTGGTAAAAGTTATCACCATTGCAGTCAGAAAATATCCTTTCAATGGCTTATAATTTATGTATAGGAAAGTAAGCCCGGCTATAAGCCCAAGCAGACCACCCTTGGAGATCGTGGAAAGTTGTCCCGCTGTTAACAACAGTGCGATTAGAAGAATGCCAATTTTTTTTCTCCCTTTTGCCAGAAGGAATAAACCGACGGCTAAGATAATAGATAAATTTAGAAAATACGCTGTACACTGGGTATAACTTAATCCGTGTCCCCTCACCTTCGGTATGGTATTCCACTGAAATGATAAACGAAAGCTATTATATTGAAATACTTGAAATGAATATTCATCACAACGCAGCGAGGCTATCGCCAGTACCGCATTAATTATACCGAGGAAAATAAAAGCTCCGATTGTAAAAGTAAGCATTTTTTTTGTCCGAATTAAACTTACGGAAAGGTAAAAACCAAACAAAGCTCCTAATAAAGGCACAGATTCAATCAACAATCCTTTTAATGAAGATGCCCATAGGGAGGACAAAGCAATCCACAAGAAAAATAGTTTTACGGGAAGGTCTATTGGAGTTTGTGGATAAGGTTCCCGCGCCTTTGCCCATTTAGCTATGATACAGGAAATAAAAGCTGTAAATAACATTATATCGTTAAGTATAAAAGGGATCATTTTAATATTTGAATGATGCGCTTCGATATATTTAATAACAAAAGGAAGATGTTCTGAAGTTGTCGTAGAAATTAAAAATAGTTGATTCGCTAAAGTAAGAACAGCCAAAGTGTAAGAAAATTCAGGCCACAGTATAAGAAATACTAGCCCTATCATTCCAATAAATACCGGCATAATATACTGAGGCATTAAGATCGTTATGTATCCAAGAAAAGTTTCAAATGAAATAAGGAGAATCCATATCCATTTAGACTTTATGAGATTGATGTTTATCAATTTATCCATAAATAGGTTATACGTTTTTCATAGAATTATAGCCTTATTAAATATGGTGCCGGCACAAGGCGGATTAATATTCTGGATAATTTTTGAAGTCTCCTGAAGCTTATCTGCAGAAACGTAACCTGATGCTAAAACAAGAAGAATAACATCTGCAAATTTCGATACAACAAAGGCATCATTTCCATCATGAATGGCCGGTGTATCAAAAATAACCCAGTTAAATTCTGCTCTAGTACTTCTTGTTAATTCTGATAGATTTGCTGAAGTGATGATTTTTAAAGGATTAGAAAGAAAAGAACCGCTTGGTATTATTTTTAAATTATCATGACTTGAGGGTTGGATAACTTCTTGTAAAGTTTTTCTCCCATTTAGATAATCAGCTAAACCAATAGGGTTTGAAATTTCAAATAATTTGTGTATTGAAGGATGCCTAAGATTAGCATCTATAAGAAGCACTTTATGGCCTGCTTCTGCCAAAATCAAGGATAAATTCTTATTAATAGTAGTTTTACCTTCTCCCCGATTAGCGCTTAACGCAACGATAACACCACGATTTTCTTTCTTCTGGATAAAAAAATCCAAATGCGTTTTTATATTCCAAAAATGATCAATAAATTCAGATGATAGTTTTTCTTCAAGTGTTCTTTTCTTTACTTTTGGTATAATTCTCCATATAGGTGGAGTTGTTATTCGGGCAAGCTCCTTTTCTGTTAAGATCGTATCGTTTGTATATTCTACTAACAAGGTTAAAAGGAAACCAAAAATAGAGCCTAATACTAAAGCGGCAACTACATTTAACTTTTTTCTGGGGAAATAAATGTCTTTTTTTGTGTTAACAGAGGGTCTTGCAGGCTGAATTATAGCGGCATTTGCAATATTAATATTTTCGGCAACTTTGACATACTCTAAGTTCTTTTTGATTGTTCTGTACATATTATTCAAAATATCAACCTCTCTATTAAGCTTGTTCAATTTTCCCTCTTTTTTAGCAATATTCTCAAGCTCTTTATAAAATTTTGTTATAATTTTATCTAAAAATTCTTTTCTTACAGAGAATGTTACGATATCGATTTCTGTATCACCGTAACGTTCAATCAGATTTTGATAATATGGATTTACCGATACCATTTCTGATGAGAAAGTTTTTGCTATTTCTTCCTTAATAATCTTTTCCAAGGCACCGATCTGCGCAAGAGTTGCTTTTACATCAGGATGTTCAGGTTTTAATTCTAGTAACTGTCTGGCTAACTGAAGCTTCAAGGTTCGTAATTCACTCTTATGCTCTGTAATACTGGGGTTAGCCTCTATAGTTTCTGCACTTTTGTAAAATTCAGGCGCTGTATTAAGTGTTTTTTTAATAGAACCAAGTAAAGAAATGGCTTCTGTCAGAGACATTTCGGCATTATCACATTTATTTTTTGCGCTGTACAGAGATTCAATAAGATTCGTAGACTGATTGGTAATATCGGATGCTATATTTTTTGTCTTGTATCGTTCTACAGATTTTTCGGCAAATCGCAATCTTCTGGCTATATCATTGTGTTGTCGTTCTAAAATGCGGTGCGCAACAGAAGCTTCTTCCTTATATTCTTTACATAATAAATCTATAAATGCGTTTGCTAATGCATTAGTAAGCTTGACCGATTGTTCTAAGTTGTCTGAATATCCAATAATCTCTAAAGTCTCTGAACCGCCTACCTGTTTTATTTTAAATCCCTTTTTTTGCCGTAGTAACTTTGGTATTTTAAATAAATTTATCTGCAAGTCTTTTGCATCAAAGGTTTTTCCTTTTCTATCCCGTAAATCAAGTTCTTTTATTACCTTTGATACAACAGGAGATGCAGAGAATAAGGATATAAATGTGTCAGGCACGTTTCTCGCTTCAACGGAAGAAAGCCTGCCCGAATCCTCAGGGAGATTACCGATAAAATCAGTTTGTAGATTTCTGGAGTTGATGATAACTTTGGCAGACGTCTTATAAATTGGTTTAGAAATAAAAACAAAAAGTAATGAAACAAAAAAAATTACTGATACTGACTGTATAAAGATCCACTTCCATTTTACAAGAATTTCCCAATATCTTCTAAATTCCATGAAATTACCTTCACCTTTTTAGCACAGATTTTCAATGAGACACATATAAAGTAATTTTTTTTATGGGCACATGATTCTATAGCATTTTTTTTAATCGTTTTATGTATTTCATTGCCGTAACCAATATCTTTAGTGCCCTAGTTGCAGTTTTACTTTCGAAAATATTAATCATGTGTTTGTTTAGTAACGGTTTAATTAAAAAATTTGGTACGCTGTAATTGAATAAATAAAAAATGAGATTCAAGTATCGGATTTGGATAAATTGAAATTGTTTCCTGTAAACGTCTTTTTCTTCATCGGTTATGATGCCATCTTTTTTTGCCTTGTGATAGAGTTCTGTACCAGGGAAGAAAATAAGGGAAAAAAGCTGCAGGTGAAACGGGCGTGGAAGTTTCAGGATAAATGTGAGCGTTTCCGCAATATCTTCCTTTGTTTCGTACGGATTGTCGAGGATAAAATCATAAATAGCGGTAACGGAACTTTTAAATTTATGTATGTTCTGGGCAGCCTTTAAGACGATCTCATTGGTGGTTGTCCTATGGTAGAGCTTTCTCGTTCTGTCGCATGCAGTCTCAATTCCCATCTGAATCTCATACATCCCTGCCTCAACCAGATAGGATAATTTTTCTTCTGTAATGGTACTCGGACTTCCCAAACATCTGAAGGGAAGACCTATTTTTTCCTTATATAATTTACTAAATATCTTCATTTCTTCTGTCGTTAGAACAAAGAACGAATCATCTGATATTTGAACCCCCTCGATAAAATTATACATGCTTATTATTCTTTCAATCTCTTCTACGACAAGTTCGGGCGCGCGTCGTCGTAAATATTTTTGTCCTTCATACATTCCTCGAAAAGACATGCAGTAACTACAACGATGAGGACAGCCCCTTGTGGTCATAGTCATATAGGAGGGTTTATGTGACAGCGGGTCTTTAAAAAGAAATCTTTCTAAAGCCGACTTATCCAGCCTGATCATTTTGTTCGAATTTTTATCCAAAATATGACTATTTTCAGTGGAATAATCAGGAAATGGAAGGGTATTTAAATCTTCTTTGAGAGGCCGCAGTTCATTTTTAATAATACTTCCATTGTGTTTGAACCAAAAATTCTTTGTATTTAAATAAATTTCCTTCTTTTCCATTTTTCCTAAGAGTTCTGCAACTGCTTCTTCGCCCTCACCTAAACAAACAATATCGCAATAGTGTAATGATTCATCCGGTTTAATGGTGGGGTGGATACCTCCCCACATTACCGGAATGTCCAGTTTGCTCTTTATTGCTTGTGTAAGTTGA
>MHYI01000222.1 GCA_001828295.1 Planctomycetes bacterium RBG_16_41_13
AAATACAATAGGAACTGCACCTCTTAACCCAACCCACGAGATAAGCAGGCGTTCCCTGTTTCTCATTTTAAAAAATAAAAGGCAAAGAAATACTGCAAGTGGTCTTGCTACAAACATCAGAAAAAGAGCAATTACACTTCCTGTTCCAATGAAAGGCAACATTTGTTTTGGAAACACAAGCAACCCAAGAGCAAGGAACATTACAATTTGCATCATCCATGCCTGCCCGTCATAAAACCGCATAATGCTTTTTTTGTGAATAAAATTTTCATTGCCAAGAATAATTGCCGAGAGGTAAACAGCAAGAAAACCATTGCCATTGAAAAAAGTAGTAATGCCATAAGTAAAAAACATGAGAGCAAGCGTCAGGACGGGATAAAGCCCGTCATGGTCAAGATTTATTTTATTAAGTATCCATATCATTGCCTTACCCAATAAGTAACCCGCAATTGCGCCAATAATCATTTGTTGAAAGAACATCGGAATTAATGAAGCAAAAGAGGTATCTTTATGCACGAGCAAAGATGTAATACCAATAGTCAGGAAATATGCCATCGGATCGTTGCTGCCCGATTCCAATTCCAGCAATGGTCTTAAATTTCCTTTTAGCCCGATGCTTTTTGAACGAAGAATAGAGAATACTGCAGCAGCGTCAGTTGACGATACAATTGCACCGATTAAAAATGCCTCTGTAAGTGTAAAGCCGGAAATATAGGAAATGAAAAGTCCTAAAGAAACTGCTGTGAGCAATACTCCCAAAGTTGATAGAGTAACACCCTGCCACAAAACAGGTTTTACACTTTCCCATTTTGTTTCCAGTCCACCCGAAAACAAAATAAAAGCCAGGGCAATCGCACCCAGTGATTGTGCAAGATTGGGGTTGTCAAAGTGGATGCCGCCAATTCCATCCGAACCTGCAAGCATACCCACTGCCAGAAAAACAATAAGCGCAGGAACGCCAAGTTTTCCTGTTGTTTTGCTGGCAAGAATACTTAACAGTAATAATATTGAACTAATTAAAAGTAGGTTTTCCGGCGTAAGTGTCATTTCAAGTCAGTCCCATTTTTTACTCGTCAGTGTCCACGAAGCACGATCGTTTTAGAATGACGTACAAATCCCATCATTATTTGGGAGTATATGCGTAACTGCTGTTGCTTATTATCTAATTGATTCTGTAATCATTAAGCGTAATATAGTAAACGACCAAAACGCGACTCGTTCCCAAACCTTGTGCCGAACATAGTGAAGTATCAGTTTGGGAACGCCGGCCTGTAGGTAGACAGGCAATTACGCAGGAAACTCTGTTTCCGGCAAGGATCAGAAACAAGACATACTAATTTTATTTTGAGAAACCGGAGTTTCCCGAACAAGTCAGTGTTTGACCGTAATGTTTACGCTGAATAGTTACTTTCAAAAGGCGAAACTGTTACAATAAAAACTTATCGTGACGATGCCTCTTCCACAGCCGGGTCAGCCTGGATGAGACCATATCCGCTGTCATAGTCAAATCCCGATTCTTCCATGTCAAGTGCGGTATCTTTAAGTATGGAATAAATGTCATCCGGCGATAGAAGCGGATTTACTTCCAGCATTAATGCGGCAACTGCCGCCGCATGAGGCGCCGCCGCTGATGTTCCAAAGAAGTTTGGGAATCCGTCTTCTTCCCAATCGGTTCCGAAAAAAGTAGTATTTATTCCGTCAATGGCTACAATTTCCGGTTTTTTACGCACTTCCGGAGTTGAAAAGGTGCCCATTTCATCAAAAAGTACCACTGTGTGTCCCGCGGAAGAGTAATATTCCAGAAGGGCCGGATCAACGCCAAATTCCGGCGTCTCAAAATATGCCGATGCGCCAACCGCAAGTCCGCCGGCTGCGTTCGCATGCCCGTAGATTGTGCCGCTTTCTGTAGCGTATTCGTTCAACGTTCCTTCAAAATTAAATAGCACGTATTTTATAAGCCTTGGCGCAGGCCCTTTGATATTTTCAATTACTATATTAAAATCTGTGTTTCCTGAACCAATGGGATTATTATAATACAAGGTCTCCACCGGGTCGCCGCCAATATTATTATCGATACCGTATGCAAGGACAGTTGTTGGCGGATCGTTTGTAAGAAAGATATCGACGTCGTTGCGGGAGCCTGGAGGGCTTACCGAGTAGAAAGGAGAGTCCCATTGAAGGACAATGTAAACCTCTGTTCCTTCCGGTATGGTGATACTCTGAAACGTGTCGGTGTCAGCACCGGGGTCAAAATCATGTGGTTCCCCGAAAAACACGGGGGCTTTGCCGCTCCGACGAAAGAGACTTTCATCGGCGTCCCGCCCTGAATTGCCTGCCGCTGAAAAATAGACTGCGCCCAAATCCTTCACAATATCAACCGCCTGGGCAATAATTCCGTCCTGAAACATCGGCTCTGCAAAATATTGCACATCATCCACAATGACATGTGCGCCCGCCTCTGTTTTTAATTTTATAATTCCGGCGGCAAAATCCGCCATGCCATTAAATGCCGAATGAAATGCCAGACCTGCACCAGGCGCAACATCGTGTATGATCTGCATCATCGCCCGTCCTTCATCCGACCCGGAAGAGCAGCCATACTCTTCTTCCAGTACGGTAATGTCGAAGGGAAGGTCATCATTTCTTACGTCATCTACTGCGCCATCCAAACAGTTAAAACTGTCCGATAAAACGCCTACGGTAATCCCTGTCCCATCAATTCCATAGGTATTGCGCGCCAAATCAGATTTCATTGCAATATCGCCCTGGCCATCCACCTTTCCCGCGCGGGTTATGGCGTATGAAGGCCTTGCAAAACGGAGGTTTTCCAGCACATCCATATTTTTAACCGCTTCGATAGGCATCAAGCCTGATACCATATTCCCATAAACAACTGCCTGCTTCATGCCGAGTGATTCAAGATGTTCTTTTAAAATGGCCGCATTATCTACGGCAACAGCATCAATAACCACCATATCCCCTTCTATTCGGTAAAGGGGCATTTTCGGTTCAAATTTTGCGATTTTTGCAGGAAATTTCGATTCTTCTTTATAGGCAAGATATTCATCATATAATACGGTCAAACCATGTTTTGCCCGCGTAAATTGCTTTTCCCTTGCAAGAATCATCTGCCGCACCGATTCGGTTTCCCTCATTTCCGCATGAAGAAGATTTGGAGTAAAAATATTTAAGAGTACTGCAGCAAGCAACTCATATTTTAATAATTGTCTCATATTGGTTTTTCTCCGTTCTATGGCAACTTCTTAATAAGTTAAGGTATCTACATGATTATTAAACACACCCCTAAATCCCCTCTTGATAGAGGGGACTTCTTATCTCCCCTCTAAAAAGAGGGGCCGGGGGTGTGTTTTAAGGAAGCAAACCTTTTACCACGCACACGGTAATCTATATGCTTGGCAAATCTTTTTCAAAAATCTAAACTGTTACAAAAAAAATTAAAACATCTGTTTTTAAACTTATCATAAATATCATAATACAGCAAAAAGCCGCAACCAAAAATAGTTTAACCACAAAGGGCACAAAGAATACAGAACACAAAGGACACAAAGAAAAACTTACAAAAAAAAGAAGTTTTTACAGGGTAATACTATAATATTTATAATGCAATATTTTTTGCGAAGGAATTTCCGTAATTGTAACACTTTAGTTTTTTGAAAAATCCGGGAGGCATTAAAAAAATGTAGTCGCGTTAGGGATGGTCTGTTTGTAGCACAATAAAATTCAATCCCGAAGAATTATAACTATTTACTGCATGGTTTGAGGATTTCCCGTTCTATCGTTTGCGGTCTGTGACTCATGAAAGGTAAAAATGCTTACATTAAAAAAACTTATTGCCCAATTGCTGTTTCCTGTTCCATTATGTCTTGAAATATTGATAGTCGGCGCCGTATTAATGTTCTTTTCCAGAAAGCAGAAACGTGGGAAGTATGTCGTTTTGTCTGGCATTCTGCTGTTTGCATTTTTCTGTTACTCCTCTCCTGTTTCGAAAGTATTTATCAGACGTTTAGAATATAAATACCCTCCTCTTTTATCAATGCAATCATCCGATGATAAAGCAGGGGCTATTGTTCCCGAAGTGAAATGGATTGTTGTTCTGGCCGGAGGGCATACTTCAGACCCGGATACACCGATAACCAGCAGGGTTTCCGGGGAAACGCTCGTTCGTCTTGTGGAAGGGATACGGCTGCACAGGTTAGTGCCTGAAAGCAGGCTTGTTTTATCTGGGGGAAGGGTTTTTGATCCCGTTTCAGGAGCAGAAGTTATGGCGGAATTGGCACTGGCGCTTGGAGTTGAAGAGGAATCGCTGATTTTGCAACCCGAATCAAAAGATACGCATGATGAGGCAAAATTTGTAAAACCCATTGTGGGGGATGACCATTTTATTTTAGTTACATCGGCAAATCACATGGCACGCGCAATGGGAATGTTCAAAAAATCAGGGATGAATCCCATACCTGCTCCCGCGGGACACACTATTCTGAAATCACAAACAACCGCGCCCGGTGATTTTTTCCCCAGTTCATATGGTTTTGATAAAGCAGAACAAGTATTTTACGAGTACCTTGGGATACTTTGGGCTTTGCTGCGGGCGCAGATATAAATGCAACCCGCAGCCTTTCTCTGAATTTTCAAGCCAGTTCTTTTAAAAAAGGGTTCCTGGTTTACAAGCGAAACCCTTCCCGTTTTTTTACTCTAAAGTCCACGCTTCAACGGCTCCACCATCTTTTTCAAAGCCCTTGAGATACCTGAAATATTCTCCGTCCGTGTTGAGAATAAGCCGTGTCTGTGCGCTTATTGTGGTTTTATATGTTTCCAGTGTTTTGAGAAAGGAATATAATTCAGGGGCTTTTGTATATGCTTCAGCGTAAATCTTAATAGCCTCTGCATCAGCTTGTCCCCTGGTTTCCTCTGCCGTACGATATCCTTCCGATTCGATTCTCTCCAGTTCCTTCCTCATCGTACCTAAAATTTCAGCTTCTTCCCTTCTACCTTCTGATTCATATTTATTTGCGATGCGGATACGTTCCGAGCGCATACGATCATAAATCTTTGGGATTACTGCCGCCACGTAATTAATGTATTTTATGCGCACGTCCACCAATTCAATTCCGTATCGGTCCTCAAGCGAGCGTCGTGCCATAGCCAGGATTTCTGCGGTAATTTCATCGCGGCCTTTTTTAATGATCACCTTCTTTGTCTCTTCCGCCACTTCAAGCTCCTTTGTCGTATATTCCAGTTTACGATTGGAGTTTCTGAGCACCTCTTTTAACGGATAGGCGCTGACAACGTTTTTCACTGCCGACTCGATAACCTCATCAAGCAATCCCTGTCCGCGTGCTTCTATGCCCAGAGAGGTATAAAAACTGAGAGGATCGACAATTTTCCATCGCGCCCAGGAAGCTACGCCTATGTTTTCCTTATCCCTTGTGAGAATATCACTAATTTCGCCCGACCAGTTCAGTATGCGTTTGTTAAAATATCTGACGTCCTGAATAAACGGGGTTTTTACATGAAGTCCATGCACCACCGTCGTTCGCACGGGCTTTCCAAACTGAGTGATAACGGCCTGCAATCGTTCATCAACAACATAGAGGGAGCTTTTCAGGAATATTGCCATGATGCCTATTGCGATTAATACAATGATAACGGTCCTTTTCATTTCTTCATTCCCTCCTCATTGAGGCCAAGGATAGGTAATAATCCTTTTAAATCCTTATCGATAATATACAACTTTTCGCATTTCGGCAACACCTCCGCCATCGTTTCAAGGAAGAGCCTCCGCCTTGTGACATCTTCCGCTTTTTTGTATTCTTCATATACCGCGAGAAATGCCTTTACGTCCCCTGTTGCTCTGTTTATCCTTCTTACATAATATCCCTCAGCTTCCCTGATTGCCTGTTCTTTTTTCCCTTCAGCCGCGGGCAGTAATTTATTTTTTTGCCCTTCCGCCTCATTAATGATTTTATCTTTGTTTTGTATTGCCTGGTTTACCGCGTTAAAGGCGTCTTTGACGGCAAGAGGAGGATCCACTCCTTTAAGCAAAACCGATTGAATGCTGATGCCGCAGTTATACTCGTCCAGGCCTTTTTGTATATTTTCCTTGGCCATTTGCTCTATTTCAATCCTGCCAATGGTTAAAACTTCATCGATGGAGAGGTCTCCCACCAGGGTTCTCATTACCGATTGCGAAATGCCACGGATTGTTTCACGAACATCCCTTACATTGAAAAAATACTCTTCTAAGGCTTTAATTTTGTAACGAATAACCCAATTCACTTCCGCACAGTTAAGATCCGCGGTAAGCATAAGTTTTTCCTCCTGCGCCTCAGGGAATTCATAGTCCACAATACTCGTGGTGCCGCGTTGTCTTGTTCTGAATCCAAATTCCTCATTATAGATTGTTTTCACCTCTCCTTTCAGTATTTTATCAATGCCGTAAGGGATTTTGGTGTGCAATCCTGGTCCCACCGTTTCTTTATATTTTCCGAACCGTAACACCACCGCTTCTTCATTCGCCTTTACCGTGTAAAATGCCGAATACCCGGTTATGATAATGAAGAGCAGCATAATGATGGGGGGGAGAAACTTTTTTAACGGCTGCAGGGATATTTGGTCGAAGTTTATCTCCGGCGGTTTCCTGCGCGGTCCATAATCAGGCATGTGTTACCTCCTTTTTCTCTAATCACTCAATGGGCAGCACGGTGTTGTGCATTGCCGTATCAATGCGTTGTTGACATTGATTATTTTTACAAAATCTTTATAATCTCATCTTTCTTAAACACAGGCATTTTTATAACCCTTCCCCTTCTCAGCAGCTTTAATCCACCGGTTTTGGGGTAAATTTTCCAATCACAGTACATACTATACCACTTTCCCTAATGTTATCAACAACTTCTTTTGTATCTCCAGGGGTGACAACGCTACCAACAATACTCCGGAAGCGATAAGGCCAAGTGAGGGTTTGAAGTAAGCCAAAAGAAACGTCTTTCCGAAAAACTTAAAACCATAACGCAATACGTGGAGAGTCCCCTTGGCGTCAAGCTCTTTTGCAAGCGTTGCTATCAATTTATTGGGAAGCTCTTCACCATGTAGCGTTTCCATCTCCTGCCACAATGCGGGTTGCGTTTCTTCAATAAAAGCAACCACTTCGGAACGGAACAAAGCCAACTGCTTATCCCAATCCTTATTCGAACCTTGTTTCCACCTTGATTTATTAATCAAGGTTTCTTCCAAATAAGATTCAAAGGCTTTTTCCGTTGTTTGGTCGCTCATATTTTTCCCTTAACAGAATTACGCCAATAAATTCAATATCACTTTAATCATGCTGTCCTTTTCCTGCGGTTTGCTGACCGCGATCATCAGCGTCAAAGCAACTAAGGCGTTATCATCAATTCGTTTTGTCCCGTCATTGCGTAAGAGAATGCCATTTTTCTGCAAAAAACAGACGAATAACGCCGCGGCAATCCGCTTGTTGCCATCTATGAAACTGTGATTCTTGGTCACAAAATACAATAGATGCGCGGCTTTTTCTTCAACCGTAGGATACACATCCTGCCTGTCAAAGGTTTGATACACCGACCCGATGGAACTTTTGAAGCTCGCGTCTTTTTCCTGTCCAACCAGCGCGGAATCGCTAAACTTCTTCCGCATGGTTGCTATAATTATTTTGGCTTCTTCATAGGTAAGCTCATATTTTGTCTGTACTGTGCCTTTTGGCACAGAAAGCCGCTCGTGGTCAAAATCATCCAAAATATCCAGCGCCCGGGAATATTCGGTTATAATTTGGATAAGCCCTTTCGCTTCATCGGAAATGCTCTCAAGACGGACGACATTGCCTAAAAGTTTCAACGATTTCTGTAATTCCTGATACTTATGCGCTGCGGCTTTAAGCCGCTTTTCGTTAATGGTGTATCCGTCAACCAGATGTTTGCGCAAGACATTCGTTGCCCAGATACGGAATTGTGTACCTTGCTTAGAATTAACTCTATATCCAACGGAGATGATGGCATCTAAATTGTAAAAGGCAACCGGCTTGTCAGAATGAGCAATGTGCATTTTTTGCACATTGCTTTTCTCTTCTAGCTCTTTTGATTCAAAGATATTACGCAGATGCTTAGTAATAACACTCCTTTCCGTGTCAAAGAGTTCCGCCATCTGCTTCTGGGTGAGCCACACAGTTTCCTGCTCCAGCCGGACTTCAACCTTATTTTTGTAAACTATAACCTGACCTTTGGATAGGTTTTTCTGGTTCATAAGGAAATATCCTCTTGGACTGTTGCAAAAAGTGCAACAGTTGCTCCATTGTCTAACTCCTTTGTTTTAAATATATTACGCAGATGTCTTGATATGGCAGACTTATCTCGTCCAAATAAATCCGCCATCTGATTCAGGCTCAGCCAAACAGTTTCCTTTTCCAACCTGACTTCCACGTTATTCTTATAAACGATAACCTGTCCTTTTGATATATTTTCCTGGTTCATAAGGGAATATCCCCCCTCACATCTACCTTAGTTGCTATCAATTTGTTGGAAAGCTCTTCACCATGTAACGTTTCAATCTCCTGCCACAACATCAGTTGCGTGTATTTAATAAAAGCGACAACTTCGGAACGGAATAATGCCAATTGCTTATCCCAATCCTTATTAGAGCCATGTTTCCACCCTGATTTATCAATCAGGGTTTCTTCTAAATAAGATTCAAAGGGCCTTTTCCGTTGTTTGGTCGCTCATATCTACCTTACATCAAAAAAAAACGTAACACTAATGATCGATAACTTCAATAATTTCCTCTGGTTTCTGAATTACTCTATGCGCACCGCTTCTTTTAAGTTCGTCTTCAGGCCGGAACCCCCACAGAACACCTACTGGAAGCATGCCTGCGGCAATGGCTGTTTCCATATCAATGGGCGTATCGCCAACATAAATAATTTTCGACGGAGAAACGGCCAGGTATTCTGCAATTTCTTTTGCGCCTGCGGGATCGGGTTTTTTAGGAACATCATCGCGCTGGCCTATTATCCGGTCAAATTTCCAGTTCGGCAAAAATGCTGCTACGCATTTTTTTGTAAAGTAATCAGGTTTATTTGAAAGGACTGCCATTTTTAAGCCGCGCAATGTAATCAAGTCCAGCATCTCGGCAATCCCTTTGTATGGTTTTGTTTTTATATTCCAGTTTTTCCGATATTCTTCACGAAATTCCCCGACGCAAGAGTTTATTATGTCCTCATTTTTTATTTCGTCCGGTAACGCGCGTGTGATAAGCGCAACAACTCCCTCCCCAACAAAATACCGATACTCTTCAATTTTATGCGTTGGAAAATTATTTTTCTTTAATACACGGTTCGCGGCATTGCATAAATCTTCCAGAGAGTCTATCAGTGTGCCGTCCAGATCAAAAATAA
>MHYI01000223.1:0-996 GCA_001828295.1 Planctomycetes bacterium RBG_16_41_13
CTTCTGACTTCTGACGAGTGACCCATCCTGCATAAATAATGAGCTTTTTTACAAAAAATCGGGAATGCACCCGTTACAAAGTTTGTGTATTTTAAAAATACCCTAAAACGCTCCGTCAGGAGCAGCATATTATTATAGAAAAACAATTTACACTATGATTTAGCTCCATCAGGAGCGATCTGTTTGTAGTAAGAGAAGGAAACGTAAAAACACCATGAAGCTCCGTAGGAGCGGCCTGTAATTATGATTGACGCACAAACAGGACGCTCCCACGGAGCTAATTGTATCCCCGTTTTCACGAGGACAAGTCTTTACGATTAATTGCTACAAACAGTACGCCCTTAACAGTGCTTAATTTTTAAAACACTAAATTAGTCATTTTATATTATGGTTGATTCTGCCACTGCACGCACAGGGCGTATTCCACTAATAAACTTCCTCGTGTTTTCCTATATCCACAAAAACTACTTTGCCTTGCCCTGAAAAATAAAATACCACTCTTACATCATATTCAACCGTAAAACCCCACAATTTTTCCAGTTTGCCGGAAAGTTTATGCGTCCTTAATTGAGAGTCAAACGGATTCTTGAGAAAAATAGCTAATTTCTTCCAAAACTTGTTTTCTATGTCTTGTCTTCCTTTAATCCGTTTCTGAAAAACCCTTTTAAAGGAAGCACTAAAAGTTACTTTTACCAATTAGAGCATTTCCTTTAAGTTTGTGAGGTCGTTTGAAAATTCTAATCGTTTTTCTTTAACTTCCTTTTTGCTTTCCTGGTAATTATTAAAGATTTCCAGCCTTCGTTCTTCAATTAAATATTTTTCAACTAAGAATTTTAGTTCTTCCTTTTCTTCTCTGGTTAATTTTTTAACTTCCTCTATCAAAATGTTATATGTTTTGCTCATACCTATTATTTCCCATAAAAACTATACGCCTTATTTGTATTTCCAAATCTGTCTGTAGTCAAAGTATACCTTCCGTGTTCACAAATTGTGATT
>MHYI01000223.1:1027-1188 GCA_001828295.1 Planctomycetes bacterium RBG_16_41_13
CTCTTCGCTTGTTCTATGTTAGGGTTAGCGAAGTAGCACTTCGCTCTACATTTCATATTTTGTGAACCAGTAAGGTTATAGCACCGTATACCGTTCCGTTATTCCCATTCCCGCTTTCGTTATCGGCATTGCCGTTGAATAGATCGCCACGAGTCCGTCCT
>MHYI01000223.1:1280-1540 GCA_001828295.1 Planctomycetes bacterium RBG_16_41_13
CGAAATAATACCATAATGCACGATGCATTATGCAGGGTGGATTAAGGTGCAGCTTTTTCGCGCCGAATCCACCAATTGAGAATGAAAAGGGGGAATATTTTTTTATTTATAGTTCTTTGCTCAACTAAACCTTTATATTACTTACTTGTTTGCTGACAGAATAATAACCATGATTAAATATTTTTGCAATTTCATTATTCCGGTATAATCCCGTCTGCCACAATAAATAGATCAGTATGTCACGCTTATCTTTATCCAAC
>MHYI01000223.1:1798-2647 GCA_001828295.1 Planctomycetes bacterium RBG_16_41_13
GGAATAAACCCGGCGTCTCTGTTGAAACGCATTGCCTTATAGTTGGGCATGTGGCACGGGCGCTTTTGAGCCGGATGCCGGTATGGCTTAGGGAAAGTCTTTTTCCAAAAGGGAGTGAGCTAATTGCAGCGGCTCATGATGTGGGTAAAGTCAATCCGGCTTTTCAGGAAAAGATACATCGTGACATTGGAGTGGTACTTGGGATTACAAACCCTGAAGATAAGATCAATGGCTATCATTTCAGTGTCAGCCAGGCAACAGCAAGTCCTTGCCCCAAATATATTCCTGAAATACTGGGAAAACATCATGGGTGTACCCCGCCATGTATCAATTCTTCTGATGCCGAGGTTTATGGCGGTCCCGCCTGGCAAAAACAACGGGTGGATTTAATAAATGTTTTGAAAAATAATTTGAATGTGGATTGGCCTGTTGTGTCCTCTGCTCTTCATTCGGATGTTCTTGCAGGGCTAACCACTGTTGCGGATTGGATAGGTTCCGGCTCTTTGTTTGATGAAGCGGATCAGGAATCCTGGAAGAATTATATTTCCGAAGCCTTGGATAGAGCAGGATTTGTGGCGCCCATCGTTCGCAAGGGACTTACTTTTAAGGAAGTTTTTGGGGTTTCTCCTTACAGGGTACAAACCCACCTTGTAGAGTCCATAAAAATGCAGGGCGTTTATGTGTTAGAAGCCCCGATGGGAATTGGTAAAACAGAAGCCGCGCTTTATGCCGCCTACCGGATTTTAGAAAAAGGGGACGCCACAGGTATTTACTTTGCCCTTCCGACGCAATTAACTTCTGATAAAATTCATGAACGGATGAAATCATTCCTCGGAGGTGATTTACAAA
>MHYI01000223.1:2686-3761 GCA_001828295.1 Planctomycetes bacterium RBG_16_41_13
CTTCTTTACTTTTGCATAGTTCCGCATGGCTCCGCGATACGGAACTTGGAGAGGATGGCTCTCCGGGCCATTCATGGTTTAATAGTTCCAAACGCGGGCTTTTGGCTCCTTTTGCCGTGGGAACCATTGACCAGGCTTTAATGGCCGTGATGAATGTAAAATACGGTTTCGTGCGAACATTTGGCTTAGCCGGTAAGGTCATTATTTTGGACGAAGTGCATAGCTATGACAGCTATACAGGAACTATTCTTAATGAACTTGTGAAGTCTCTCCGTGAATTGCACTGCACAGTTATTATTTTAAGCGCGACGCTGACGGATAAGCAACGGCATGCTATAATGGGCACACCTTTCAAGGATTTAGATACTAAAGAATCTTATTCTCCTTATCCCCTCATTTCCGCATATCCCAAAGAAGGTGTGTTGCAGGAGTTAGAAACAGAAAAATTGGAAGAGTCTAAAGTGAGTATTTATATTTCTTTAAAGGACGACGATGCTGTTGACGAAGTTCTCAAGCGGGCAGAGGGAGGGGAACAAGTTCTTTGGATTGAAAATACTGTTGATGAGGCTCAAAAGCGATATCGCCTTTTGGCCGCCAAAGCCAGAGAAATAGGCTTGGATTGCGGGCTTTTACATTCACGGTTTCTTAAAGTAGATCGCCAGAAAAACGAAAGCAAATGGGCAGGGCTTTTTGGTAAAGCGGGGCGGGATTCCCGACGGGAAAAAGGACGGATTTTAGTAGGAACACAGGTTTTAGAGCAATCATTGGATATTGACGCAGATTTTTTAGTGACACGCCTCTGCCCTACGGATATGCTTTTTCAGCGTTTAGGCCGGTTGTGGCGGCATCGTGAAAACGATGATATTCGTCCAAAAGAAGCCAAACACGAAGTTTGGATTATGGCGCCGCGCTTAAGCGATGCTGTTCAAAATCAAAAAAGTCTTGGCAAGTCAGCCAAGGTTTATAGTCCATATATTCTTTGCCGCACACTTGAAGTCTGGCAGGATATTTCATCTGTAAATATTCCTGTAGAAATTCGGCCATTGCTGGAGGCAACCTACAAAGAACGCCACGA
>MHYI01000223.1:3792-4989 GCA_001828295.1 Planctomycetes bacterium RBG_16_41_13
ACAGAAACAAAACGAGAGGCTTTGTCCCGGCTTGCTTTACATGGCGTTTCCCGAGGCGGTAAAACCTTGCCGGAAAGTAAAGCATTTACACGATATTCAGAAACGGAATCTGTAGAAGTTCTATTAATAAAAAAGTATACTTGCATAGAAAATGGAACATTGCTGCGGCTCCTGGACGGCTCTGAATTATTACTGCCAAAGTTTACTGATGCTGTAACACGCCGTCAAAAGGCTTCCGAATTATTGAAGAATACAGTATCAGTTCCGGTTCATCTTGCACCTGTTGCAAAAAAAAGACAAATTGAGTGGCTAAGAGGTTATGTTTACTTAGGTGATTATGAAGAAAGCCCGTTTCGTGTGGCTATTGTGCTGGACAGTGATGAATTGCAGGGGATAGGCTGTTCCGGGGTTTCAGAAAAATATAATTTGAACTATGACTCTTGTTTGGGTTATAGGGCTGAAAAGAAAGAAAGGAGAGAAGATGACGAATAAATTTAATTTAGTAGATGAACCTTGGATTCCTGTAGCGGGAAAGGGTTTAGTGAGTCTGGCGGATATTTTTTCCGATGCCGGTCTTTCCGCTTTGGGCGGTAATCCTGTTCAGAAGATAGCTTTGACCAAACTGCTCTTGGCGATTGCCCAAACGGCTTATACACCCAAAGATGACGAAGATTGGAAAAACTTAGGAGCATCCGGAATGGCCCAAAAGGCTTTAGCGTATTTAACGGCGAAGAAAGACCTCTTTTGGTTGTATGGTGAAAAGCCGTTTTTGCAGATGCCTGCGATTGCAAAAGCTGAGGTGCAGAGTTTTGGCGCAGTTCAGGTTTCGGTTGCAACTGGCAATACAACTGTATTGACACAGAGCCAGATGGAAGTTTCATTGACTGACGCAGAAAAGGCAATTCTTGTCGTTCAAATGATGGGTTTTGGATTGGGAGGTAAGAAAACAGATAATAGTGCGGTTCTTTCTTCCGGCTATCAAAACAAATCCAATGACAAGGGAAAACCTTCTACAGGAAAGCCAGGCCCTTCCATTGGGTTTTGCGGATTTTTGCATAGTTTTTTGCAGGGAGCATATTTGCAAGAAACCCTATGGTTGAATTTTCTTACTAAAGAGAACATGGAAGAACTTAAAATTTTTCCAGAAGGTTTTGGGAGCCCGCCTTGGGAAAAAATGCCACAAGGTGAGGATTGTCC
>MHYI01000223.1:5050-5839 GCA_001828295.1 Planctomycetes bacterium RBG_16_41_13
CTTTTGGCAGAAGAGGGAATCCATTACTCTGAAGGGATTGCTCATCAGGGCTACACGGAAGGAGTTGTGGATGCCAGCGTAGCGGTTAATTTTTCTACATCTAAACCAAAGGTCCTTTGGGCAGATACTGAAAAGCGTCCATGGAGACAGTTGCCGGCATTGCTTTCTTTTTTTGGAAGTGAAAAAAAAGGCATGTTTGATTGTCTGCAATTGAGGTTAGGAATTCCACGGGCAAAAAAGTTTCTTGCCGAATTTGGGCTTTGGTCCGGAGGGCTAAGAGTCAGTAGCAATGCGGGAGAGCAATACGTTTCCGGAACAGATGATTTTGTTGAATCTGAGATACAATTAAGCACCGCATCATTGGGCGATATTTGGTTTGCTAAGCTTAAGCACGAGATGGATGATTTGGACGGACTTTCCAAAATTGTTTATGGTGCGACAATAGGATTCTTTAAGGTTCAGAAATCCGAAGGTAAAGATCCGGCGGCGCAAGCCTCAAATCTTTTCTGGCAGCTTTGTGAACGGAAGTTTCAGGAGCTTGTGAATGCCTGTAATGATGATTCGGGGAAAGAGGTGGAAAAACTTCGTGCCGTGTTTGCCGGGTTTGTAAATAAAGCATATAACACCTATTGCCCCAAAGATACAGCGCGTCAGTTAGATGCCTGGGCGGCAAATTGCCCTAACTTAGTAAAATATTTAGCTGAATAAGGGTAACTATTCAGCGTAAACATTACAGTCGAACCCCAGCTTGTTTCCTAACCCTGTGCTGAGCCTGCCGAAGTATCGGTT
>MHYI01000224.1 GCA_001828295.1 Planctomycetes bacterium RBG_16_41_13
AATCGATTTTGACCCGAATGACGGTATCATCCTTGTCAAATACCAGAGTACTGCTTCTGAACAAAAAACGTACCTTATAAATTCCAGGAACAAAACCGTCAGCGGGATTGATACCACAAAATTCTGGCTGCCAGACTATTCAAGAGAACAGAAGGCGAACAAAAAACTTCTTCATTTTCTGCAGGCAAACGGTTATTCTCCCTCCAACATTCATTACAAAAAAAATCAAGACCGAAAATAAAAGGTAACTATTCAGCGTAAACATTACAGTCGAACATCAGCATGGATGTTTCATATCAGATGCATTTCCTTGTGTGCAACTACGATGCCTTTTTCAGTTACCGTAAATTGTTTTCCATCATGCTGCAAATCATATCCTATTTTCATCCCATCCGGTATTGTTACATGTTTATCAATGATTGCATTTTTAATCTTAACGTTTTTCCCGATTCTTACACCTTCCATTATAATTGAACCCATCACAGATGATTGAGCATCGATAGTAACATTGGGGGATATAATGGATTTCCCGATGCTGGCGTCATTGATCAGGCATCCATTTGATATCAATGCATCTTTTATCATTCCGTTTTTCTCATTTTCTAATGAATATTTTGCGGGGGGATATTGCTTATTATATGTTCGTATAGGCCACGTATCATCAAAAAGATCAAAGTCAGGATTTTTTTTAACCAGATCAATATTCGCCTCCCAATATGCATCTAAAGTACCAATATCTCTCCAATAGTTAGCCGTATTATGCCCATTGCCATTAAAAATAAATGAAAGCACCCGGTCTTTTTGAATCATCGTTGGAATAATATTTTTCCCAAAATCTCTGTTCGTATCATTTTTTGCATTCTCTATTATTCGCTTTACAAGCACCTCTGTATTGAACAAATATATGCCCATAGAAACAAGGGCGACATTTTGATTTGAGGGAAGCGGTTTGGGATTAGAAGGTTTTTCATCAAAATCAATTATACGGGAATTATTATCTATGCCTACAACGCCAAACCGGCTGGCATCTTCCAACGGCGCTTCAATACAGGGAACCGTCAGATCTGCTTTGTTTACGATATGGTAATTTATCAGTTCCGAGTAATCCATTTTGTATATGTGATCGCCCGCTAAAATCAATACCATCTCGGGGCGTTCCCTTTCCAGAACATATATATTCTGATATACCGCATCGGAAGTTCCAAGATACCACATTTCGCTGGTTCTCTTTTGAGGAGGGATGTTTTCAATAAACTCATCCAGCTCGGAATTGAAAATATTCCAACCTACCCGTAAATGCCTGTCTAATGAATAAGACTTATACTGTGTTAAAACGCATATTTTTCTTAATCCTGAATTAATGCAATTACTTAACGTAAAATCTATAATGCGATAAATGCCGCCGAAAGGGACTGCTGGCTTTGCCCTGTCTCTGGTCAGGGGATACAACCTTTCACCTTTGCCCCCCGCAAGCAGCATTACAAGGACTTTTCTAAATAATGTATGATCAAACGGTTTTATCATTGTCATTTTTCTTTCTTTTATTAAGTAATTCTTTAATCTTGTCTTTTAATTCTTTTAAATCAGATGATTTAACAATGTATGCATCAGCCGACCATGACATGAAATTGTTCTGATAATTGCTATACGCTGTATTAATAATTATGGGAATGTTTTTATGTTCACTCAAAATTCTGCACATAGACTCAATGCCGTCCATCATGGGCATATTTATGTCCATTACCACTAAGTCAGGTTTAAAATATCGTGCGTTCTCAATAGCCTCTATCCCATTCGTAGCCGTAACAACTTTATAACCTTCTATTGCAAGTTCCTGTTCATATAACAAAATCTGATTTTTATCATCTTCTACCAATAATATCGTATCCATTTTAAACTCCCTTCAATATAATTATTTCTTTACCGGCAGAAAAATGGAAAACGTAGCGCCTTGGTTTAATTCGCTTTTTACTTTTATAAAGCCTTCATGATCATCTACAATTTTCTGCGATACCGCCAAACCAATGCCGGTCCCTTCCCTTTTTTTAGTATAAAATGGAGTAAAAATATTTTCTATCGTGTCCGCATCCATACCCTCTCCGGTATCAGTAATATTTATTCTCACATATTCATCCTCTTTCGATGTTTCAATAATCAGTTTTCCTCCGTTTTGCATCGATTCAGCGGCATTTTTAAAAATATTTAAAAAAACCTGCCGTATCTGATCCTGATCAACCACAATATCCGGTATCATTAATTCGTATTTTCTAACTACCTCTATGCCGATGTTTTTAAAATAAGATTCCATGAGCGATATTGTATTGTCAACTATTTCATTTACCTGAGTTTTCACTTTGGCAGGTTTAGCAACTTTGCTAAAATCCATTACGACTGCAAGAATTTTTTCTAACCTGTTTACCTCATCAATAATAATTTCTGCGCTATTCTTTATTGTTTTATTATCCGTTGCTTCGCGGATTATTGATCGGGCGAATCCACCGATAGTCACCAAAGGATTTCGTATTTCATGGGCAATATAACCCGCCATGTTCCCGATAACCGCAAGCTTTTCAGAACGTACCAACCGTTCCTGTGCGTCTTTCAGTTGAATAATTTTCTTCTCTAATGTCTTGTACGCATCCGCGTTTTCAATCGCCAGCGCTGCGTGATTCGCAAATGTGGATAAAAGCATTACCATTTCATCTCTTATTGGTTTTTTACTGTAGATATTATCTGCGCAAATAGCCCCAATCGCTTTATCTCTTACAATTAAAGGAACGCAGACAAATTCATTTGAACCAATCATATTTACAAAATTCTTGTTGATATTGGGATTGTTAAATGCATTTCTTTCCACGATAACCTTCTTTTTTCTGATGCATGAAACAATAACCTCATTTTCGTCATCCAGCGAATATGCCATCAGCCGGGTAATCATATGCAAGGGAGAATCATATTGATAATTATCTTCCGACGCCTTTATTAAATCCTCCAGCATTTTGTATTTATGTGCTATTTCATTCCATATCTTATTCGCTTCGGCAACATCTGATGGACCTACCGCCATCTTGCCGAAAACAATGTTGCGGTCAGGGTCCACAACAAAAAGCCTTGCCCGGTTAAACCCCAGCGCAGTTCCAGCCGTCACACACGTCAGAATCAAATGAAGAAGCCGGTCAATTTGAAGCGTCCCCTGCATTAATTCAGCTAATTTTCTCAATAAATCATATTGATGAATCTTCTCTTCTTTTAACGTAATATCGGTAGTGATTTTTAATAAATGCGTTATGCATCCCTTTTCATCCTTAATTGGCACCGATACATTTTGCAGGTATTTTCTTGTATCTTTATCAGCGCTTAACTGAACCTCGCTGTATTGTTTTCTGCCGCTGGAAAGAACCTTGAGCGTTGCGCAACTATTCTTATCCTTGCATTCACAGTCAAATATCTCACGGCATGATTTTCCTACCGGATCATAATTCAATTTCAAAATAGAAGAAAGTGTGCGGTTCGCCCATACAACATTAAGATCATGATCAAGCAATGCCAATCCGGCAACTCCCAAATCTGAAATATTATTTATAATATCTTCCAGTCTGAATTTTATAATATCCGGCAACATTTATCTGTCCAAAGGTTAAGTTAAGTTAGTCCTGCCAAGTATAATTAACAAGGAATTTGCATTTCCCCACCCCCGCCTTGCGAAATAGCAATTACAGGGAAAACAAGATTAATTCCTCAAAATATTTTCATAAAGAGAGGTATACTTTCGCGCGCTTTCCTCCCATAGCCAGTTCTGTTTCATTCCGTTTCTCATAAGTTTCGTCCACTCTGAACGATTTTTATAGAAATCAAGCGCCCGTATAATTGTTGCATACAATAAATCTGCATTATATTCTTTAAATGAAAACCCATTTGCTTTTTCTTTATAAACTTTTTCGTGACGAACGTCAAAAATCGTGTCCGCAAGGCCTCCGGTATGTCTTACAATCGGGACCGTTCCATATTTTATGCTATATAATTGATTTAACCCGCATGGTTCATAGCGCGATGGCATTAAAAAAATATCTGCCCCAGCTTCAATTCCATGCGCCAGTGGTTCATTAAACGAGATATTTGCCGAAACCTTTACAGGGACAAGTTTAGCATACTGTTTGAAAAAATCCTGATAGGCAGGTTCTCCGGAACCTAATAAAACGAATTGTATATCCAATCTAAGCAATTTATTAAAGATCTTCATTACTAAGTCCAGACCCTTTTGGTCCGTCAGACGGGTAATCATTGCGATTATGGGAGCATCCTTTTCCGGCAGTTCCAGTTTTCTTTGCAAGACGTTTTTGCAGACATGTTTACCGGAAAGGTTTTTGTCCGAATAATTAGCCGCAATAAGCGCATCGCTTTCAGGATTCCATAATGAATAATCTATACCATTAAGAATTCCATAAATGTCCTTTGACCTCGTTCTTAATACACCATCCAGGCGTTCTCCAAATTCCTGCGTCTGAATTTCTTCGGCATATGTTTCGCTTACTGTAGTAAGACTATCACTAAAGATAATGCCTGCTTTAAGAAAATTTAACATTCCATAGAATTCTAAATAATCCCGATGAAAAAGACCCCAGTCTAATCCCGTGTATTTCATACATTCAGCCGAAAATAATCCCTGATACGCAAGATTGTGAATGGTCATTATCGTCCGTGTCTTTTTAAAACATTCGTTATTCCTGTATATTGTTTTTAAATAAACAGGGACAAGCCCGGTCTGCCAATCGTTGCAATGGATAATATCCGGGCAAGGTTTTAAACGCAGCATTAATTCCAGGGCGCTTCTGGCAAAGAAGACAAAACGCTCGCTATTATCTTCATAATTGCGCATGGTGCCCGGATAGTTATACAGACCATTTCTCCCGAAATAGTGTTCGTTGTGTAAGAAATATATCGGAACATTTGTACCAGGCAAACAACTTCTATATACACAACAGATTTTTGCATCGTCTCCGATGTTTACCGTAAAAGTGATATCTGTCTTTTCTATGGTGCAATTACATTCTTTCACCATATTATAAAATGGCATTATTACCGTTACGTTGATGCCTAATTTATTTAAATTTTTTGGTATTACACTCGAGATGTCAGCCAGCCCCCCTGATTTTGCAAAGGGAAGAACCTCAGATGATACATATACTACATTCACAATTTCATATCCTCATTGTTGTTTTGGATGTTCGCATTCCTGAGAAATTCAGCGGCAGTCTCAGGCATAACCGTATTAATATAAAAACCACTGCCCCACTCAAATCCGGCGATGTTTGTCAGGCGTGGAATAATCTCTATATGCCAGTGATAATATTCTATTTCTCCATAGGTAAAAGGCGTTGTGTGAATAATATAATTATAAGGAGGAAATGTTAAACAAGCCTCCAGCTTTAATATTGTTTTCTGTAATATTTTTGCTAATTCCTCAACCTCGAGTTTTTGTATGTTTTCAAAATGAGACGCATGCGTTTTTGACAAAATCCAAATCTCAAAAGGGAAACGGGAGGCATACGGCGTAAACGCTATAAAATTTTTTCCTTCCATTACAATTCTGGCGCCCGTTGATAATTCCTGTCTGACCATATCACAAAATAAACAACGCCCCCTGTATTTGTAGAATGCCTCCGCTCCTTCCATTTCGTGGATAACCGTAATAGGCACAATCGGAGTAACAATTAACTGGGAATGCGAGTGCTCCAGAGAGGCGCCTGCGGCTCTTCCCACATTTTTAAACAACAATCCGTAAATGAAACGTTTGTCCTTTTTTAAATCAATCATCCTGTCCCTGTACGTCCACAATATTTCTTCCACCTGCCAGGTAGACATTTCCGTTAGCGATGTAATATGCATGGGACTTTCAATAATCACCTCGTGAGCGCCTACGCCACTCATAGTATCATATATTCCCACACCCTGTTTGTTCAATCCCCCCTCAATTTTTAATGCCGGGTATTTATTCGGAACAACCCTTACCCTCCACCCTTTTTTATTTGCATGGCTGTCTTTTTCCCTATATGCCATAATTTCAGGAGGAGTCTTATCTTCATTGCCTTCGCAAAACGGACAAAACACATCTGCATTTGATGGATAGTGCGTTTCTATCTTAAAATCGTTAGGCCGCATAGCCCGTTCCGTCGCAATAATAACCCA
>MHYI01000225.1:0-469 GCA_001828295.1 Planctomycetes bacterium RBG_16_41_13
GATGCTTGTGATACAATATTGGAAAATTTACAAAAAATCGGGAATGCTCCCTTCCGCACTTGATATCTAAGCCCGCTAAATTCATGTAGTGCGACGAGGTTCGTCGTACTATTTGAGTAGACACTATTCCTTATCGCACAACTTTTTTGGTGCGATGAACCTCGTCGCACTACAAATGACAATTTCCAGTTTCAAAAGACTAAAGTGTTACAGAAAATGCGATTTATTTATGCACGAGGATGAAATTTTTGGTGGATGGCTTTAAGGTGTTGTTTGTTAACATGCGTGTATATCTGCGTAGTAGAGATGCTTACATGGCCTAACATTTCCTGGACAGCCCGTAAGTCTGCCCCGTTTTCCAGCAAATGTGTTGCAAATGAATGCCTCAATTTGTGTGGAGAAATAGCTTCGGCAATTCCCGCTTTTAATGCGCAATTTTTTACAATAAGCCAGATGTTTTCTCTCCGTA
>MHYI01000225.1:615-934 GCA_001828295.1 Planctomycetes bacterium RBG_16_41_13
CATTTTATATATCCATATTCCAGGTTTATTCCGTTCAGAGATATTGTGGCTACTTCGGATACCCTTGCACCGGTAGCATAGAGTAGTTCGAGAATGGCTTTATTCCGGACGCCTAGTTTTGTTTTGACGTCTGCGGAGGAAAGGAGGTCTTCGATTTTGTGTAGTGGCAATACATAAGGTAATTTTTTCCATAGTTTTGGACTGTCGAGGGATACAAGGGGATTTTTTTGCAGATTTCCTTCAAGGATAAGAAATTTATAAAACATGCGAATGGAAACAATTGCACGGTTAATAGAGTTTACCGATTGTCCCCGTTGTT
>MHYI01000225.1:981-1446 GCA_001828295.1 Planctomycetes bacterium RBG_16_41_13
AAATCATGAATATTTTTGCTTAATAAGAATTTTATAAAAAGCTGCAGGTCGCTTTGGTAGCCATGAATGGTGTTCATGGCTGAACCACATTCAACAAGAAGATAGTTTATAAAGGAATCAATAAGTTCATCCAAGGCAGTAAAAATCCTTTTGAAAAATACTGTATTTACAAACGGCCTGATCTCAGGATGCCTATCGCCAATCCCATTCCAAGGATTCCTGCAAATACAAATCCTAATATACCCAGCGCCGGAAAACCATACACCAACGGTCCTTTATTGGCCATAATAATGAGGGAGGAGCCTATAATAAGTGCGGAAATAACCAGACTGAATGAAACCCGGTTGCTTGATTTGTCCATTTCGGAGATAAATTTTGAAAGACCCTGAGGTTCAAATTCTATTTTTAATTTCCCCTTTTTAATCTTCCTTAAAATTTCAAAGGTGTCTTTTGGAATATACTTTA
>MHYI01000225.1:1594-3921 GCA_001828295.1 Planctomycetes bacterium RBG_16_41_13
AAGATGAAATTGGGGAGGGATTTTTAGTTTGTGCCGTGTCATTAAATCGATGGCCTGGTGTAACATTGCAGGGACTTCTATTTGTTTTAACGGGATATCGTAATGTCGTTCTAAAAATTCGCTGATATCATTTTTTAGGTCGCGGGTGGGATTTTCTTCATCAATTGCCCCTAACAGTTCTAACGCCTTGATAATGCCGGGTATATTTTTTTTAGATACTGCAATGAGCAGCGTAATGATAGCATCGCGGGTCTCTTCATCAAGCCTGCCCACAATCCCGAAATCGATAAAGGCGGAAACATTATCGGGAAGAACAAAAATATTGCCCGGGTGGGGGTCTGCATGAAAGAAACCATCTATGAATATTTGCTGAAGCACTGCATTTGCCCCATTTACCGCGACGGCTTTTTTTTCTTCAATGGTGTGCGGCTGAAGCAGGTATTCATTAAGCCGTATCCCCTGTATTTCTTCAGTGGTCATCACCATAGGCCTTGTGTAATCCCAATATACTTTCGGGATATGTACGGTTTTATTGTCCTTAAAATTCTTCCTGAATTTATCCATATTGTGCGCTTCGTAGGTAAAATCTATTTCTTTTCTGATAACCTTTGAAAATTCCTCGACAATGGTGGTCGGGTTGAGAACCCTTATATCTTGCATATACCGGTCTGCGAGCTGGGCAAACGTGTTAAGGATATCCATATCTGTGGTAATTATTTTGTTGAGGTTTGGCCTTTGTACTTTTATTACCACATTTTCACCGGTGTGAAGCCGCGCTTTGTGTGCCTGTCCCAAAGATGCAGCAGCGAACGGCACGGGGTCAAATGAAGAAAATAACTCTTCGGGTAATTTCCCAAAAGAGTCCTTTATCTGTTTTTTGACGTCTTCATAAGGAAATGGCGGCACCCTGTCCTGCAATTTGCTCAGTTCTTCGCAAAGATCCAAGGGGATTAAATCCGGTCTGACACTTAAGATTTGTCCAAATTTTATAAAAGTAGGGCCAAGTTCTTCCAGCACCTTTCTAAGGCGGACGGAGCGGGGTTCCTGTGTTTCTGCAAAATATCTGAAGAAACGGTTTTTGATAACGCCCTTGCCGAAGGCATAGTTTTCCAGATGGAGACGTTGAATAACAAAGCCGAACCCGTGCTTGCCCAGAATCCTCATGATTTTGTTCAGGCGGTGAATATCTCTGATTTTTTGGCGGATTTTTCTGATTGGCATGAAGTTGTCTTACTTCTTTTCCTTGATTTCTAATTCTTTCAAAATAGCTTCAAGTTTTTTTTGCATTTCCTGCAGTTCGTGCCGTGTCGGTATGTCAAGCTTGTGGAGTATTTTTTCTACCAATTCTTCCGTCCGTGTTTCAATCTCTTCTTTGCTGGGAAGGATTTTCTTCAGTGTTTCTTTTACTTGCGCGAGGGTTTCATCCTTTTGGATTTCGCCTTTTCTCACCATTTCTTCTATGAGTTCGTTTGCATTTTCTTTTGTTACAAGCATTGCGCCAAAACCAAGGTTTACTGCTTTTTTCATAATTTCTGATAACATAGTAATCTCCCTTCCCTGTAATTTATTCTAACAAAACGAGACCATATATATTCACTTCGTCGGTTTTACTCGTGAGTGTTTCTATTTTAAGATTAAGGTTTCTTACGGTCTGATATACATCAATGCCGCATGCTTCCATTGACGGCCTGGCTTCTTCCGTGCGAATGCATGTGGAAACAGCATCGCATTGTTCGCATAATTGGCATGGGCCAGCTCCTAGTCCAAAAGCTTTGTAAAATCCCATGGAAAAAGCCTTTTCTTCAATTTTTGTTATCATATATCTCATTTGCCAGCTTAGGTGGCCATGCAAGAGCAATGCATTGCTGTATTCTTTCAGAATTTCTTTCATTTCATCATAAGCAGGGGAGTGTGGGGGGCACGTTAGTTTTTTATTGTATTCGCTGCAGCCGTATTTACATTTTAATTGAACCCATCGTGCAATGCTTATCACATCGGGGTGTATAAAAAAGGCTTGTTCGCAGCCGAGGGACAAGGCTTCTTTTATTAAAACATTGTGCCGTTCGTCATTATGTTGCCGGTGGGGAATGGCGGTAAATGTTGTGTTACTATACATAGGAACTCCCGAAAAATAGTTCTTGCGAAGCGTGATGGTTGTTGTTATATACAAACAACAGGACTGATTTTACTATAAATCGTCACTGTTTTGTAATCAAATATTTTTTCACTTAAAATACGTAACACTTTAGTTTTTTTAAAAAAGTAGGGGCGAAGCATTTGCCAGTTTGAGTGTAAACCCAGGCGGGTTCAGGTTTGCAACCTGAACC
>MHYI01000225.1:4229-8744 GCA_001828295.1 Planctomycetes bacterium RBG_16_41_13
CGAGAGGTTGAGGGAAAAGAAGCAGGAATATTTTTTTATTACATTATTAGACAATAAAAACCGGATCATAAAAGAATTGACTATTTCCATTGGGAGTTTAACACTCAGCATTGTGCATCCGCGGGAGGTATTTAGCCCTGCTATCAGAGAATCTGCCGCATCGGTAGTTTTTGTGCATAACCACCCTTCCGGCGACCCTGAACCAAGCAAGGAAGATATACAAATAACACAGAGGCTTCAGGAAGTGGGCAATATTGTTGGCATAAAAGTCCTGGATCATATTATTGTAGGTAATGGATGTTACGTAAGTTTGAGGGATAAAGGGGTTGTGTCATAAGACTTCCTGCGCCGGCAATCTACAATCGGCAGTCGGCGGTTGACTAATAACTAATAACTAATAACTAATAACTGTTATCATGCTTGTTTGGTTCTGGCTTGTACAGTAGTTTAGAACATACAGGAGGAGCTAAGGAACAAATATAAATGAGAAAGAAGAGGGAATGATAGATATTGTTTTTTATATAAGCTTATTTATAAATTTTTGTCTGATTTGCGAATACATGCGGTCGTCCTTAATTATCCAGGAATTGCAAAGAGAGCTGGAAAAAGAAAGGGAACTTGGAAAAATGTTTGAAAGAGAACTTGAAAAGGCGAGAGCAAGAGAAAGTGAATGGGAAAAAGAAAAAAAGGATGAAGATAGCAAATCAAAAATAAATATGAGGCCTGTGTTTAGAGATTAAGCAACAATGTACGATGTACGATGTACGATTTAAATTGTACTTCGTACCTCGTACATTCACAATATCTTTGTAGAAAACAAAAAACTACACTATTGTAAAATGATGAATAATTACCGAAAAACAAAAATAGTATGTACCATTGGGCCGGCGAGTAATTCTTTTGCTATGATTGAACAGTTAATATGCGCCGGGATGAATGTGGCGCGTCTTAATTTTTCTCATGGCGAATTGTCCCAACACAAAGAGTGTATTTCCCATATTCGCGCCATTTCGGAAAAATTAATGCAACCCGTTGCCGTGCTCCAGGATTTGTCCGGGCCAAAGATGAGAATTGGAATGCTTTCCGGCGACGCGGTTACCCTGAAGGCAAACGATACCTTTACCCTTACCAACAGGGATATCGAAGGGAATGAGCGTGTTGTATCAATGACCTATGCAGATTTGCCATTGAATGTGTCTATAGGCGATACTATTCTGTTAAGTGATGGCGAGATAGAATTAGAAGTCATACAAAAGGATGAGAAAAATGTTCATTGCAGGGTAATTGTGGGAGGGGTACTGACCTCCCGAAAGGGAATTAACATTCCTGGACGAAGTTTGCCGATATCCCCATTAACGGAAAAGGACAAAAAGGATCTGGAATTCGGAATCGAGCAAGGGGTTGATTACGTAGCGATGTCTTTTGTAAAAACCGCCGGGGATATAATGGAATTGCGGGACCTTATACAGAAGAAAGGCAAAACGATCCCAATTATCGCGAAAATTGAAAAGCACGAGGCAGTAGATAATATAGAAAAAATTGTGAATACCGCGGATGCAATTATGGTTGCACGGGGAGATCTTGGGGTTGAAATACCGCTGGAGAGGGTTCCTTCCGTTCAGAAAATGATTATCCGGCTTGCAAACAGATACGGCAAACCGGTGATTACCGCAACGCAAATGCTGGGTTCAATGGTAAATAACTATCGTCCGACACGGGCAGAGGTGACCGATGTCGCAAATGCGATTCTTGACGGAAGCGATGCGGTAATGCTCTCAGAAGAGACGGCAAAAGGGCGCTATCCTGCCGAGGCGGTGCTCATGTTAACGAAGATCGCGAAAGAAATTGAGCCTGGTTTGACGCAAAGCAATATATTTGAAAAATTTCGCATACCGGAAAACCGTACCACTATCCCTGACGCCATAAGCATAGCAACGTGTCAGGTTGCAAATGAATTAAACATGAATACGATTATCACCTGTACCCAATCGGGAAGTACGGCTCGTTTTATTTCAAAATATCGCCCGCGTCAGAAAATCCTTGCGGTAACTCCTTCGGTATGCACTTACCGAAGGCTTGCATTGGTGTGGGGTGTTATACCGATTCTTACCGAATCAATGGAAAATACCGATGATATGATGAAAAAAGGCATAGAAGCGGCAAAACAAGCAGGGTACATCGGCGAAAATGAAACCATTGCGATTACCGGAGGTGTACCGGTAGGGATGCCTGGTTCAACGAATTTGTTGAGGGTGTATTAAGATGAAGAAATCGTTGACCCGTGAAGAAATGAGAGAACTTGACCGGAAGGCTATTGAGGAATATCAGATTCCCGGGATTGTTCTGATGGAAAATGCCGGCAGAAATGTGGCAGAGGAGGCGGTGAAAGAAACCGATGACCCGCAGAGAGAAAAAATAGCTATTGTATGCGGCAAGGGCAATAATGGGGGGGATGGTTTTGTTGCAGCAAGACACCTTTCTAATAAAGGTATCCCGGTTAAAATATTTCTTTTCGCAAAAACAACGGATATTGCAAAGGAAAGCGACGCCGGTATAAACCTGCGCATACTTCTGAATATGAGGATACCGGTAAAAGAATATATTGATCTTCAGGCGGTAAATGATGCACTGGATGATTTGAAGAACGCTACAATGCTCATTGATGCGCTCTTTGGCACAGGATTGTCCGGAGAGGTGCGTGAGCCGTTTACAACATTGATTCGGGGGATAAATACCCTGAAGAAAAAAATCATATCGGTGGATATACCCTCAGGATTAGATTGTAATACCGGCAATGTATTGGGGGCTGCAATAAAGGCGGGAAAAACGGTAACTTTTGCCGTGGGCAAAAAGGGATTTTATTTAGGAGAAGGGCCAAATCATACGGGAGAGGTTGTCGTTACCGATATAAGCATTCCCGGGGAATTGCTCAGGCAGATGTGTAAATCATGAATTAATAAGAAGGAAACCACAGATTTCTCAGATTACACAGATTAAAAAAAACGTAACACTTTAGTTTTTGAAAAACTCCAGGCGGGTTCATGTTTGCAACCCAATGTCATTAAGTTAAGTAATTTTTAAAAATTCTTATGGTGTCACAGGCATTTTGCCTGTGGTTTCGCACAGGCAAAATGCCTGTGACACCATTGGAAGATATATGGGTACTACACGCTTTTCCTTAACTTAGTGACATTGGGTTGCAACCTGAACCCCCACGTTTTATATTGTTCCTGACTGCTAGTAGGGGGGATTTAGCCATTTTAGATACATAGAGCGCTATTCGCCAAATAAACTATGGGTTCAGGTTACAAACCTGAACCTGCCGAGGTCTTTTAAAACAGGAAATTGTTATATGTATTGCGACGAGGTTCGTTGCACTATATGAGTTTTCAAAAAGCTAAAGTGTTACGATTACACAGATTACACAGATTAAAAAATCCCAAATCCCAAAATTCAAATCGTAAATCGTAAATCGTAAGTAGTAGTCATAATTTTTTAAAGGATTTATCATGGTGAAGTCAGCATACACGGAAGAACATATAAAATCGCTGGATTGGAAGGAACATATCCGTCTTCGTCCAGGTATGTATATTGGTAAACTTGGCGATGGGACGTCCATGGATGACGGCATCTATGTGCTGGTGAAGGAAGTGGTTGATAACTCTATTGATGAATATGTGATGGGTTTCGGAAAGACTATAGAGATTAAAATCAGTGAACATCAGGTGACGGTGCGCGATTATGGGCGCGGCATCCCGCTGGGGAAAGTATTCGACTGCGTCGCTAAAATTAACACCGGAGGTAAATACGATTCTGAGGCATTTCAGAAATCGGTAGGGTTGAATGGCATTGGTACGAAAGCGGTGAATGCGTTATCAGGTTATTTTATGGTGCAATCTATACGTGACGGCAATACGAAATCCGTTGAATTTTCACGGGGTAATATGACGAAAGATTTCCCGGTTGAAAAGACCAGCCATCGAAACGGGACATTGATACAATTTACTCCTGATGAGACGATATTTAAAAATTACCGTTTTATTCCCGATTTTCTTGAGAATCAAATCTGGAATTATGCCTACCTCAATGCCGGGTTGACCATTGACCTTAACGGCAGGAAAATCCATTCAGAAAATGGCCTTTTTGATTTGCTGACCCGGAAAACAGACCCGGAGACCCTGCGGTATCCGATTATCCATTCCCGCGACAGGGATATTGAATTTGCTTTTACCCATGCCGATCAGTACGGCGAAGAGTACTATTCCTTTGTGAACGGACAACACACAACCCAGGGGGGTACTCACCTGGCCGCTTTCCGTGAAGCAATCGTCAGGACGGTACGCGAGTTTTATAAAAAGGATTTCGACGCTGCTGACATCAGGGCTTCCATTGCCGGCGCTATTAGTGTGCGCATACAGGAGCCGGTGTTTGAGTCGCAGACGAAAACAAAACTAGGCTCGATTAATATCAGCCCGGACGGCATTTCCATTCGTGCATTTGTTAATGATTATGTGA
>MHYI01000226.1:0-4845 GCA_001828295.1 Planctomycetes bacterium RBG_16_41_13
ATACATTGCCAGTTTGCCGACATTAATCAGGCCGGCATAGAATTATTTGGTTATGACACAAAGAATGATATTTTACAACTCAACCTGATTCATCACTTATTTTACCAATCGTCAGAAGGCAAAATAATAAAAGAAACCATAAACAAAAACGGATATGTAAAGGATTTTGAAATAGCGCTAAAAAGAAAGGACGGCAGCAAAATCCCCTGTATGATGACCGGCAGTCTGAGAAGGGATATGCGAAACAACATCATTGGTTACGAGGGAATTATTATAGACCTGACTGAATGGAAGAAGATTGAGCAGGAAAAAGACATCCTGAATAATATAAATAAAATCTTAGCCTCACGGCTGGATATCAGAGAAGTTTATAAGTCCCTCAGTGAAGAACTTCACAAAGTAATTGATTTTGACCGCTTAAGCATTGCATTACTTGATGAAAAGCGGGTTGAATTTTTGACTTTCGCGGTTTCGAAAGATTATCGTTTTTCTGAATTGGAAGAGGGGGTGCAGTATTCTAAACAGGGCACACTGGCGGGAAAAGTGGTGGAAGACGGTGAGTTTTTTGTTGTTCACGATACTTCCAGAGGCCCGTTTTCAACAGACCCTATTTTATCAAAGGAAGGTATTAAATCCCGCTTGTCGGTCCCTTTAATCTGCAAGGGTGAAATCATAGGGAGCCTTAATTTTGGAAGCAAAAAAGTAAACAATTTTACAGAAGCACACGTGGATATTATTAATAAGATTGTTCCGCAGCTAGCTATTGCAATTGACAATACACGCCTATTTGATAGAATCAAATACTCTGAGGAAAAATATAGAAATCTGGTAGAAGATATAGAAGACATCATCTTCCGTCTCGATAAAAACGGAAGGTTTATGTTCCTCAATAATGCATTAAAAAATGTAACGGGATACCTCCCCCAGGAGTTTTATGATGCGCCTTCACTGGCATTTAAAATAATCCACAAGGATGATGTTGCATCGGTTAAGCATATAACAAAAGAAATTATTAGCGGCAGAATAAAGGTATTTAAGGGTCTGGAATACAGGGTTTATTGCAAGAACGGCAAAGAACTCTGGTTTTCTCAAAACACGTATCCGATAAAAAATAAAACCGGCTGCGTGATAGGCGTTGAAGGCATTATACAAGACATTACTGAAAAAAAGAAAATAGAAGAGCAAATACGCCGTTCCGAGCGGCTGGCATCCATCGGCGAATTGGCGGCTTCCATTGCTCATGAAATAAGGAATCCGCTCGGAGCCATATCAAATTCCGTCTGCATGCTGAAGAGAGATTTGGTGCTCAGCGATGATGATAAAAACCTGTTCAATATGGTTGTTGAAGAGACCGAGTGGCTGAATAATATCATCTCCAATTTCCTTACCTTTGCACATCCCGCAGAATACCATTTTACCAAAAGTGACATTGTAAAAATGGTAGAGGAAACATTAATTCTTTTGGAAAAAGACGCCAAGTTCAACGGGAATATCCGGATTAAAAAGAACTATAGCAATGCCCTTCCAAAGATATTTCTGGATAGAATCTGGATAAAGAAGGTATTCTGGAATTTATTGATAAACTCCATAGACGCCATGCCAAACGGAGGTGAAATCTCCATTAGCCTGAAAAAAACCAGCATTCCGAATGATGATACAATAGAAATTGTCATTTCTGATTCAGGTATCGGCATACCGCCGGAAAGAATTAAAAAGATCTTTGAGCCTTTTTTTACCACAAAAAAATCAAGGGGCACCGGATTAGGGCTCTCCATCGTACACCGCATTTTAGACAATCATGACGGCACGATCGATGTAAAAAGTATACAAAACAGGGGTACAATATTTACCATCAGGCTGCCGGTAAACAATAAGAAATCCAGCACCGTTTCCGTTTGAGGTTTTAAAAAATTATGTTTACTATTCTTGTCGTTGAAGATCAAAAAAATATGAGAGAATCCCTGGTAATTGCCCTGAAAAGGGCTGGTTACAAGGTTACAGGGGTTGATAACGGCGAAATGGCCATACAACAGCAAAAAGAAATTGGCTATGATTTAATCATTGTGGACCTGAAAATGGAAACCATGGACGGACTTGAAGTGCTGTCAAACGTAAAAGAAATCAACCCCTCAACGGAGGTCATTGTCATGACTGCATTTGGCACTATTAACAGTGCTATCCAGGCGATAAGAGACGGGGCGTACGATTACATCACAAAACCCTTCCATCTGCCCAATATGCTTTCTGTCATTGAGCGTGCACTGGAAAAGAAACGTTTGTCTGAAAAGGTCAACAACTTACAAAAAGGCACAAAAGAACATTACAAATTTGAAGGTATTACTGGCAATTCTCCGGTAATGATGCGAATACTGAATATACTGGTAGAACTGACGAACAGTGAAAGTACGGTATTAATCACGGGAGAAAGCGGGACTGGAAAAGAACTGGTTGCGCGTTCCATACATAACAACAGTCCCAGAAGCAACAAACCATTTGTGGTAGTGAACTGCGGGGCCTTGCCTGAATATTTGCAGGAAAGCGAATTTTTCGGGCATGTTATGGGTTCATTTACCGGTGCGGTAAAAGACAAAAAGGGGCTATTTTTTGAGGCGCAGGGAGGCACTTTATTTTTAGACGAAATTGGCGAGGCGTCGCTTTCCACCCAGGTTAAACTACTAAGGTTTCTGCAGAACGGAGAAATCCGCAAGGTTGGCGATAATAAACCTGTATTCCTTGATGTACGCGTTATTGTCGCAACGAATAAGGATCTTGAAGAATCTACGAAAAACGGTGTCTTTCGAAAAGATTTATTCTACCGGTTAAACGTCATAAGAATTCATGTACCGCCCCTTAGGGAAAGAAAAGAGGATATCCCCGCCCTGGTGAATTATTTTGTAAATGCGTGTTCGCACAAACTCAACAAAAAAATACCTGAAATTTCCGAAACTGCGATGAGTTCGCTTTTAAACTACTCATGGTACGGGAATATCAGGGAATTGGAAAATGTGATTGAACGGGCAATAACATTATCAAAAAATGGTCGCATCACGCCATCGGATCTTGCATTACAGGAATCCTTTTTTCATGATTCCATCGACATGCTTCACGATTCCGGAGGAATCAGAGCCGCATTGGCCCAGCAGGAAAGAAAAACAATTGTGGAATCCTTAAAGAAATTCGCAGGAAACCGCAAACAAGCGGCAAATAATTTAGGTATTTCTACCACCACTTTGTGGAGAAAAATGAAGGAATACCACATCATACCCAAAATAAATTATAATGTTGAAAATGGTTGAGAAATAACTTCATGGCTATTACGGACTCATATTTCAGGCAGATAAACCGGCTGCGAATCTCGGTAACGGAGCTTTGCAATCTCCGGTGCACTTATTGCAGACCGGAAGCCGGCATTGCGCTTATGGAACATAAGGATATCCTTACTTATGAAGAAATAATAGCTATCATACAATCTGCCTTAAAATTCGGCATAACAAGTTTTCGATTAACCGGCGGAGAGCCGCTTGTCCGAAGGGGTATTGAATCATTTATCAGAATGCTGGCAAAGGTAGAGGGCATAGAAGACCTTGCAATGACAACAAACGGCATTTACCTGAAAGACTATGCAAAAATACTCCGGGAAATTGAGGTGTTTAGGCTAAACATCAGCCTTGACAGCATTCAGGAAACAAAATACAAACAAATCACGCGCGGAGGGAATTTAAGTGATGTATTGGACGGCATAGAAGAAGTCCTTCAATTACGGTTTAAAAATACAAAGATCAATGTAGTTGCAATGAAGGGCATTAATGATGATGAGTTTGAAGACTTTGCAAGGCTTACGCTGGAACGTGACCTCGAAGTACGCTTCATCGAACACATGGCAATGAACAAAAGCACCCTGGCTTCAGAAAATCAATTCATCCCCTCCTCTGAAATAATAAATACTATCGAAAAAAATAATGAACTGATTCCTCTCCCCAAACCAGCGCTTGGCAGCGGCGCCGCACGAGTATATAAAATAAAAGGAGCTCTTGGCACGATAGGATTTGTTTCCGCTGTAAGCCAGCCTTTTTGCGATTCGTGCAACCGGCTTCGGTTAACTTCAGAAGGAAAACTTCGCTCTTGTCTTTTATCGGGAGGAGAGGTTGATTTTAAGTCTATCCTGCGGAACAATTTCAGCGAAGAATCGCTTCAAGACGCCTTTATCCGCGCCGCACATTTAAAACCCCGCAAACATTCCGGCAGAGGGCATGTGGTTATGCACAAGGTGGGCGGTTAAGAGTAGCGTAGTATCCCCCCTATGTTATTTCAGCCTTGTTCTTTAGCTGTTTCCATAGTGGCTCAACGCCTAATTTCTTTACCCAATATTCCATATATACCTTACGAGTTCACAAAATGTGATTTTAGTTGTAGAGCGAAGAGACTCTTCGCTCTACATTTCGTACTGACTTGTGAACTCGTAAGGTTTAGTAAGGGTTGTTATCATACATACATACATACATACATACTACTGCCAGCGATGAAAAAAAACGTTTCGTTTTTTAACTTTCCCCCTTATTGTGGGTTCAAATTTGCAATTTGAACCCACACCTTTTATACCTTTAAACTGTTTTTTACTGCACAACGTTTTCACAGTGCCAAAATCAGGGTTCAGGTTACAAACCAGCCAAGTGGTCGGCAATTTACAAATGTAGGGTGGATTAAGGTGCGGCTTTTTCGCACCGAATCCATCAATCATATTGAACGGTGGATTCGTTTCCGCCCTTCGCAAACTCAGGACAGATTTAATTCCATCCTTACTTATCTTTTGCTAAGAGTATCAAAATTCTTTAAGGGGGTAGAGTT
>MHYI01000226.1:4874-5164 GCA_001828295.1 Planctomycetes bacterium RBG_16_41_13
ATGAACTTTGCTGTCTCAAAAATGGGGGCGCCCCCTCGCATTATGCCTGTTTTTGACCCTATTTAGTACTGTTTTCCCATTAAAGTGGGGGAATGCCTGTCGTAAAATATGATAAAATTGCCCATTTGACCCAGCCTGCAGCAAGTTGGGGCAGGCTTTGAACCCTCCGAAGTTGCAGGTCGTCGCCAGGCGTTGGTTATTACTGTGTCTGTTGAAGCAATTCAAAATATTGATCCCTCGTCATACCAACGGTTCGCATGTTGTTTTTGATTATTTCCACGTCTACTTCT
>MHYI01000227.1:124-431 GCA_001828295.1 Planctomycetes bacterium RBG_16_41_13
AATGAAGAAGTGGAAGAAATTGTGGCAAAACTGCCGCTCTTCCCATTTTTTACCGATATAGAAATTACACCCCTCGTACCAATGGAAAAAGCATTGCAAGACACCAGGAGAATTCATTCCCTCATGAAGTAGGGGCTGAAGATTTTCTGACCCCACCATAATTAAATTACCGCAATCGGCAATCGGCAATCTACAATAGGCAGATTGCAGATTGTAGACTGTAGACTGTTTATTAAGAAGTTCCAACATTGCCTTCCTGATGATTGTGCCATTCTTAAACGCCCTCCGAAAACGCAGCAAGCGATAT
>MHYI01000227.1:474-966 GCA_001828295.1 Planctomycetes bacterium RBG_16_41_13
CCTCAACTTATTGAGAAGTTACAATAGTTGCCTTCCTGATGATTGTGCCATTCTTAAACGCCCTCCGAAAACGCAGCAAGCGATATTCTGAAGAAGTGTATTTTCTCGTTTCACGTTTTGGCGGAAAGAATGGTTTGTGTTGATTGTTGCAAGATACAGATGTGATTGACGAATGGATAGAAATGAGAAAAAATGAAAAATTAAAAAATTTAGTGGCAATACCGGTTTTCAATGAAAGTGATGTGTATGACATTATTCAAAGAGTTAAAAAGGTCGGTGTGGAGGTGCTGGTGCTGGACGATGGTTCTACCAATGATATTGGTAGTAGTTTAAAGGGCATACAGGTCATTAGACATCAAAGGAATTTAGGTTATGGGCAAACTATTATCGATGCGTTCAATTTTGCGATAAATAATGATTATGATTACCTGGTGACCATAGATGCTGACGGACAGCATGAGCCAGAGGAAATCCCGCAGTTTTTAAGCAAAA
>MHYI01000227.1:1044-4789 GCA_001828295.1 Planctomycetes bacterium RBG_16_41_13
ACCGCTATCGCATTAACATGGCAGTTACACAGTTGTTAAATGATATTACCGGATTTCAACTTACCGATGCTTTTTGCGGTTTTAAGGCATATAAGGTGGAAAAATTAAAGAATTTAATCCTGACGGAACCCGGCTATGGTATGCCGGTACAATTATGGATACAGGCATGGAAGGCGGGACTGGAAGTAAGGGAACTGCCGGTTAAACTTATCTACAAAGATTTCACGAAACGGTTCCATGGCAATTTAGCAAATGCTGAAACAAGATTAGAGTATTATAAAAAAATTATAGAAACAGAACTTGACGGGAAAAGAGAAAGGGAAAAAGTAGAAAATTTTTCTAAACTGGCATAGCCAGAACCAAACAAACACGAAACACGAAAATGTTGGATGTTGGATGTTGAATTTTAAATTTTGAATTGCCGGTAATTTAAAATTCATAATTTAAAATATAAAATTTCTATTATCTAAGCCCACAAAATTCATGTAGTGCGACGAACCTCGTCGCACTACAAATGACAATTTCCCGTTTAAGAGACTAAAATGGTACAAAATTTATAATTTCAGACGCAGGGCGTCATCTCCCCGCATTGGGAACATTCCCACGCAGACAGACTGGGTCAAATGAACTTTGTTGTCTCAAATGTGGGGATAACACCTCATATTTTGCCTGTTTTATGCCCTATTTCACACTGTTTTTGCATTAAAGCGGGGAAAGCATGTCGCGAAATAGAGGGGAATTGGCCATTTGACCCAGTCTGAGGAGTTTGGGAACGTGCCGTGTAACATTTACGCTGAATAGTTACAAATTGCTGTTGAAGCGCAGGGCGGCGCTATTTGGGTGGAAAGTGAAGAAGGAAAAGGGGGCTGCTTTTAAGATTGAATTAGGCGGGGTTTTGAAAGACGAAAACCCAACCCCACCCCGCAATTCCTTTTCAAGAGAGGACTTCCCAAATTCCCCTCTTGAGAAGGGGCAATGAATATCGAATATCGAACAAGGAATTTCGAATTATGAAGTTTGTAACACTTTATTTTTTTGAAACCGTAGGGGCGAAGCATTTGCATGTTTGGACATGAACGCATATATGCCAGTTATCGCAAATGCTTCGCCCCTACACCGTGCGGCAAACATTGTTATTGTTGGAAATTTTCAAAAAACTAAAGTGTTACTGAAGTTTTCTTATCCTTCGATATTCGATATTCGTTACACGGTTAAATTAATCCGTAATTTTAATTTAGTGTTTATGGGAGGGGGCAGGGGACAAGTTGAGAGACGCACGTCCGTGCGTCTCTACATTAACTCCGCACTTTAGTGCGGTGATATTCGTAAGATAGTTTGAAAGAATAAACAACGTATTCTATGAAAAATGTCATGGGAAAACTACTCGGTATCGCTTTAAAAAAGGCTTCACGCGAGCCAATGATTATCGTTAACGAGGCGCATGTTACTATTAACGATGGTATTGAAAACGATTATAAAGGAAGTATTAAAAAAAGACAAATCACGGTATTAGCACGTGAGGCATGGGACGAAGCATGTGCTGACATAAAAATGATATTGCCCTGGACAAGCAGAAGGGCGAATTTATTTATAGAAGGGGTGTCTCTTTTTGATACGAAAGATACTTTCCTGCGCATAGGAGCAGTTGTTTTGAAAATAAATGGAAAGACAACGCCGTGCTGGCGCATGGATGAGGTTGCGCATGGGTTAATGGGTTCTCTGGAATCGTTTTGGCGTTGTGGGGTTACATGCAGTGTGGTAAAAGGGGGAAAAATTTCCATTGGCGACGATGTGGCTATCTGCCAAACAGCAGAAATCGCAGGAATTGCAGAAGAATAGCAGGGGCGAAACATTTGCCGGAATTGTCAGAATATTATTACGAAGGCACTTACTCATTGCGGGTTCAGGAACCAAAAAGAGTTTAACCACAAAGGGTACAAAGAATACAGAACGCAAAGGACACAAAGAAAAACTTACAAAAAAATAGGTTTTTACAGAATAATACTATAATTACCATGACACAAATCCTTCCAAACCATGAATATTCCCCCTTGCAGGCAAAACCGGCAAATAATCGTTCAAAAATAATACTGTATATTATTATTGCGGTTGTTGCAGGTATGGTAACGGGGGGATTCGTTCCTGACATAGCGGTCAAATTCTCCCTGTTGGGCGAAATATTCATCAACGCATTAATGATGCTTGTAATTCCCATTGTTATTTTATCGCTTATTGTTGGAATAACAAATCTCGGCGATCTTCGCAGCCTTGGGACACTTGGCTGGCGCACGATCGTTTACTACATGACAACGACAGGTATTGCCGTATTGCTCGGGATTGCCCTGGTAAACATTATTCAGCCGGGAAAAGGGTTATCGACAGGTGAAAACCATCCTGACGTATCTTATACAATACAAGAAAATAATCCCTACGTGATACAGGTAAAGGAGAACGAATGGAGAAAGAAATCATATAATGATAAATACAGGGCTACTCTTCTTGACAAGGGAATACAAGGGACAATACAGTCTGTTTCCGGCAATTTGATACGGATAAAACAATGGAAATATACACAGCATAGAGACGTCAATGTGTACACGACGGAGGAGAAATTCTATAGTGAAGATAATGAACAAAATGGGAGTGATGTGAACTTGCGGGTTGGCACATCATTTATTCCCCGCGAGGGAAAAGGGATAAAAATTGAACTGATTGTTCCCGAAAAAATATCAGATAAAGACGAGGATACGATGGGAGACGTCTTTAAACAAATACTAATAGGCGACAAAGAAAGCGGGAAGCAGGGGATGTTGCCACACAATATTTTTGCCGCAATGGCTCAAATGGAGATTCTGCCCTTAATTGTCTTTTCCCTCTTAATTGGCCTGTCATTATCTGCATTGGGGCCAAAAGCCCAATCTGCGGTTAATGTCATTTCTATTCTCAATGATGCGGTTATGAAAATCACACACTGGGTGCTGTATATTGCTCCTATTGGTATTTTCGGGTTGATTTCTTCCAGGGTTGGACAGGCAGGGGGATTCAGCGGATTCGTTCCTGAAATGTGGTTGCTGGGAAAATATTCTTTTACGGTTTTAATCGGTCTTGCAATTCACGGTTTCGTTATTTTGCCCCTCATACTAAAAATATTCGGGAAAAGGAGTCCTGTTATTTTTGGAAAAGGCATGAGTGCCGCCTTGTTAAATGCATTTTCTACGGCGTCCAGTTCGGCGACCCTTCCGCTGACCATGCAATGCGCTGAAGAAAAAAATAAAATTTCCAATAGAACGGCAAGTTTTGTCCTTCCGTTAGGAGCAACAATAAATATGGACGGGACTGCTCTCTACGAAGCAGTTACCGCGCTATTTATCGCCCAGGCTTACGGAATAACCATGACGCCCGCAATGCAAATCATTATATTTCTCACCGCAACACTTGCAGCCATAGGCGCTGCAGGTATTCCGGAGGCGGGATTAATTACTATGGTAATAGTGCTTAAATCCGTTGGTTTACCCATTGAAGGCATTGGATTAATCCTGGCAATTGATTGGCTTTTAGACAGATTCCGCACTGCAGTAAACGTGTGGGGCGACAGCGTTGGCGCCGGCGTGATTGAAAGGTATGAATTAAAGAAAAATATATAGGTTCCTTAATTTCTTAACATTTTAAAGAGGAGGATGTTATGGATTTAAAAAACAATCATTTTTCTCGCAGGGATTTTTTAAAGAATGCTGCGATAGGCGCC
>MHYI01000227.1:4795-6217 GCA_001828295.1 Planctomycetes bacterium RBG_16_41_13
GCCGGAATAGGCGCTATGGGTATTAATGGCTTCAGAGAAGCTTTTGGCGCAGATTCTGACCCCGATACGATATCAAAAAGCAGGGTAATTGCCGTAAAAGCCCCCGGGATTATAAACAAGGGTACCCCGGATCAAAAACGGGTGGATAGAATGGTGGATGAAGGGATGTTTGCACTTACCGGCAAAAAAACCACTAAAGATGCCTGGCGCTGTTTTATTACACCGGAGGATATTGTAGGCATCAAGATCAACCCGATAGGCGGCAAATTGCTTTCTACCAGGCCGGAAGTGGTAAACGCCATCATAACCGGACTGCTTACCGCAGGCGTTAAGGAAAATAATATTATCGTCTGGGACCGTTTTGAAGAACATCTGATCAGCGCAGGCTATGAGGTAAACAGAGAAAGCAGTGGCATACGGTCTTACGGCACGGAACATACTGCCGGATACGACAGGGATGTTTATTATGAATCGCACGACGATGACCCGAAATTACGCCAGGATGACGGTGCAAGGTCGCTTTTCAGCAGGATTGTAACGCAGCAGACTACCGCAATTATTAATGTGCCGGTAATGAAAGACCATGGCATTGCCGGCGTAACCCTGTGTCTCAAAAATATCGGATTTGGCGTAATAAATAATACCCCGCGGTTTCATTCTTCGCCCTATTACTGCGACCCTGCTTCGGCGGAGGTTTGCGCCCATACTGCCATTAAAAATAAACTGCGCTTGCATATTGTTGACGCATTACAGGCATGTTTCTCAGGAGGCCCCAGGCCCAAGGCCTCCAACACTATTTGGAATGAAGAACAGTTGTTTTTTGGAACAGACCCTGTGGCAATAGACAGGATAGGGCTTGATATAATAGATGCAAAACGCAGGGAAAACCGATTAATGCCTGTATCGCAAAAAGCAAAACACATCGCCAATGCGGGAAAGAAGGGATTGGGCAAGTATGATATGAGAGATATTGAGTACATAAAACTACGCAGGTAAAAAAATCGTATCAATTTTGTTATCCTGACAGGCACGCTTTTCAACAATGTAGTGGCAAGGCGTGCCTTGCCATTACATGAACAGTTTGAAATTCCTAAACGTTAAATTACCAATAGCCAATGACGAAGAAAATTCTCATTACAAAGCATAAAATTCAAAACAAATCCAGGACATCTGACAATACTAAGAGTGAAGACGATCCGAAGTCAGTAGAGAGAGTAATAAACATAAGGGAATAAATTTGGAATATCCGGACTAAAATCACATAATGAAAATTGTGGTAATAGTAAATGAGAAAAGGAATATCAGTTCTAATAGGTCATACATTTATACGGTAGAGAAATATGATCGCAAGCATGCGCAAACCCGCTATCTCCTTGGATTTGCAAGCTACAAGGAAGAGAGCAATGCTGATGGAAAATTACG
>MHYI01000228.1:0-322 GCA_001828295.1 Planctomycetes bacterium RBG_16_41_13
AAATTTCTTTTGTGCCTGCGCCAATACTAAAAACAATTTCATCAGTTTTTTCCTGTTTTAAAAATGTATAAACAATCCATGTCCCTAACAAAAAATACACTGATAATACGGCAATTAATCTTATATTGAATTTCAAGTGAAATCTCTGTGTTTACCTATAGACATAGTAGTTTTATCTTTTGATCTTCTCTCAGGTTTTTTATCTCGTGCTTGTTTGGTTCCGGCTATGCCAGCTTAGTACCTTATCAGTGATTTCTTTGCACACTTCCATTCGTCAGTGCATGCTTTTTGGCAAAATATTTAATGGTGAAATCATGGTACA
>MHYI01000228.1:460-6021 GCA_001828295.1 Planctomycetes bacterium RBG_16_41_13
CCTTCTGTTTTTTAATTAATTCATCCAGTTCTTTAGCGCTTAAAATATTTTGTTGCAGGAAAAATTCACCGAAAGGACGCTGAAGCATCCGCTGTCTTCCCAGAAGGGCCAAATACTGAAAATGTGTTATAAAACCGTTCCGGCACGCGTATTCAGCGAATTTTTCACGATGGTTTCTTGTTGTTAAGATGTTTCGTATATCTTCAGTCGTTAAAATATTCCAATCTCTTGCAAGCTGCCCGATAAGCGGTCTTTGTTTCCTCTGCCAGAAAATAGCGGACAGCAAAGTCCTCCACGAAATAGCGCCTGAATAATACATATATTGACCAATAAGTAGTTTCCGCTTTGGAACGCTGCCTTTGTAAAAAAGTTCTGTAACATTGTTTTGTTTTTTAGAATGTGCCGTATGTCTTGCAGTCTTTTGTATATCCTCCCTTTGTTTTGTTGTTTTGTCTCCGACTATAAGCACTTTCGCACTTTGGCTATTTATGAAAAGATTTAGTCTTTCATACGCCAGCACTACCTCCTTAAAATGCTGTATCATATCGGTTTCTAATCTTCCCAGCGTCTTAGCCCTGTCCGGATGGGTTTCCAGCACCTTCTTCCTGTAAACCATCTTGAGTTCGGAAGGCAACATGTTTTGCAGGAAACTGGTGATATTTACAATGTCAGGGCCAAATAACAAACGGCAATCATTGAGAAGTTCCGTTCCGGATATAACATTTGGCATTATTTCCCCTTTATTATGTTATCACTGCTTGGTATACAGGAAATAAAAAACATACAGGATTTTGTCGTTACAATAAAAGAATTTTTTTGCCTTGTCAAGCCATAAAACATTTTACTTCATATAGCCAGATACTATTAAATTGTAGGAACGCGTGCATCTCTACTTTTTGGTTGCGGCCTTGCTGCGCTATGCATTATGCCTTTGGGCGTCTGACAATTATTCCAGAGGTTCAGAAGGGAAAGATATGCCTCGTATCCCTTTATCTTACGGTCATTTTTCCCATTCCCCTTCCTATTTTGTGGCAGAAATGGTTGCCCCTCGGCTTCTAACCGGTTAAGTATTCTATACAGTGTAGGTAGCGAGATGATAATGTTCTCCTCCTTCAGCAAGTCCTGTATCTCTTTTTTACTGTTTACAGGATGTGTTTCGAGTAATACTTTTATCCTGTCTGTTGTTTCTCTGGATATCGATAATGACCTTTTCTGCTTTGGCCTGCGGGATTTTTTTTCGTCCTCAAGGGAAGAGTGGTCGCCCGGACGATAACGCTTCTTCCACCGGTAAAATGTATCGGGAGAAATACCGAAATACCTGCACGTTTTTCTCGCATTTCTCCCGCATTTTTCGTAATACTCAAACCATGCATATCTTTTTTGGGCTTCTTCTGACATTGCTATACTTTTTCTATAACCACTGTTATCCCCGCTCTGACAAAACATTTGACTATACCGGAGTTTATAATATATTGATTTAATGCACACAAAGAGAAAATAATTTGACTTATTTCTTCAAATATACTAGATTAATCCCCTAATTTCCTGTCAAATAAATACTTATTTACTTCCTGTACCGTTAATACCGAATAGCATTTTGCCGGCATTGTCTATGAAATCCTGTACTGCCAGTAAATCAGAAATAACGAACCTGCTTGCCCCATTAAGAAAATGTTTAGGGGAAAAAAACGTCCTAATTGCCCTTGAAGACCGGATATGCTATGCATACGACGGCTCAAAACAAAAATACCTTCCCGATATTGTTGTGCGGCCGCAGACGACGCAACACGTTGTGGAAGCGGTGCGGCTCGCAAATGAACATGAAATTCCGGTCTATCCGCGCGGAGCCGGCTCAGGTCTTACCGGCGGTGCGGTTCCTGTCTTTGGCGGCATGGTATTAGACTTTGCCCAAATGAACCGTATCCTGGAAATCGTTCCGGAAGACCTTGTTGCCACCGTAGAACCTGGCGTTGTTACACAAACATTACAAACAGAAGCCGCCAAATATAATCTTTTTTATCCCCCTGACCCAGCAAGCGCAGCATTCTCTACTATCGGGGGCAATGTAGCGGAATGCGCTGGCGGGATCACCGGTTTAAAATACGGCGTAACAAGGGATTACATCCTTGCACTGGAAGTGGTTCTTGCCGACGGAAGTGTTATTAATACCGGACGCAAAACGCTTAAGAGTGTTACCGGATATGATCTCACCCGGCTCCTTGTTGGTTCTGAAGGTACGCTTGGTATTTTTACCAGAATCACGGTAAAACTGATTCCATTGCCGGAAAAAATTGAAACACTTCTCGTTTTTTTTCCGACGCCAAAAGACGCCGTGGAATCAGCAAACACCATTATCTCTCACAATATTCTGCCCCGCGCACTTGAATTCATTGACAAATCAAGCATCGATTGCATAAAAGGATACCGGCAGGAAATCGAATTGCCGGAAGATGCAAACGCAATCCTTATCATAGATATTGACGGGGAAGAAAAAAGCGTTCAAAAAGGAATTGCACGGGTAAAAACGTTTGTTTCAGAACACTGCGCAATTAAGGTTATCGCCGCAAGCGATGCGAAAGAGCGCAATGACCTCTGGGAGGTTCGGCGCATTCTTTCGCCCGCTCTTTATAAAATCGCACCGTATAAAATCAATGAGGACATTTGTGTTCCCCGAAGCCGGATATTAGAAATACTTCACGCTATTAACGATATGAACTCCCGTTACCCTCGCCTGAAGGCTGCAAATTTCGGACATATCGGAGATGGCAATATCCATGTAAATGTAATGTATGAGGAAGAAGGGGACCGTCCGTTTGCGGAAAAAATGATCGATGAAATTATCCGCAGCACTATCAGGTTAGGTGGTACCATTTCCGGAGAACACGGCATTGGAAATGTAAAATCAAAATTCCTGCCGCTTGAAATAGCGCCGCAGGAATTGCAGATCATGAAAGATATCAAACGTTTGTTTGACCCAAAAGGAATATTAAATCCGGGCAAATTTTTTTAATAATTACACTATGCGGCAAACATCGCTATTATTGGAATTTTTCAAAAAACCAAAGTGTTACAATAATTGTAAAATCCGAAATCCGAAACAAATTCTAATGACAAAATGATTTGAAATGCTAAATAATTGCATCTTTCGTATTTTAAAAGTAATATTCAATTTTCAATGCTCAATGTTCAATGTAAAAGAACAAAGGCAAATGAGCAACAATTTGAGAATTGAACATTGAGCATTGAATATTGAACATTTTTCTTATTGTGTAACATGAGCTGCACTGTTTTGAAAATTAATATTCAATTTTCGTGTTTCGTGCTTCGTATTTTTTGTCTCATGCTTGTTTAGAGTTCCGGCTATGCCACCTTCGGGTTTAGCAGGGTCTTACGTCTTTATATATGTTTTCGTTTTTTGTTCAGGAAAAGGAGTCTTTTTTTTTATGGTATTATCGAGAGTTGCGAGAGAGATACAAGCATCAGCCACCCTTGCCATTACCGCCAAGGCAAAACAATTAGCCGCTGAAGGCAAGGACGTAATTGGTTTTGGCGCCGGAGAACCGGATTTTGACACGCCGGAAAATATTAAAAATGCGGCTATAAAAGCGATTAAAAACGGCTTTACCAAATATACCCCTACTTCCGGCGTGCCAAAATTAAAAGAGGCAATCTGTGAAAAACTTTTTAACGACAACCATCTGAAATACACCCCTTCACAAATCCTTGTTTCAGCAGGGGCTAAACAATCTATTTGCAATATAGCGCTCGTTCTGTGCGATGCCGGAGATGAAGCAATCATACCCTCCCCTTATTGGGTCAGTTATCCGGAAATGGTGACGTTGGCAGGGGCAAAGCCCGTTTTCCTGGAAACGACCGACAAAGATAGTTTTAAGATTACGAAGGAATCCCTGGCTAAGGTTATTACGCCCAAAGCAAAACTGCTTTTTTTGAACAGCCCTTCCAACCCTACCGGCATGGTCTATACAGAAGAGGAATTGCGGGAAATAGTGATGTTTGCCGTTGAAAAGGGATTATATGTAATTTCCGATGAAATCTATGAAAAAATTCTCTATGACGGCGCAGCGCATTTCAGCCCGGCGGCGATTAATGATGACTGCTATAATAAAGTTATAACGGTAAATGGGTTTTCAAAAGTCTATTCAATGACCGGCTGGCGTCTGGGCTATGCCGCGGGACCTGAAAAAATAATTAAAGCGGCAACCAATATTCAGGATCATACCACTTCGGGTGCAAATTCCATTACCCAGCTTGCAGGACTTGAGGCCCTTCGGGGCAGTCAGGAGCCGGTAACCGTCATGGTGAAAGAATTTGACCGGCGCAGGAAATACATCGTAGAAAGGCTTAACACCATAAAAGGTATTTCCTGCTTGTTGCCGAAAGGGGCTTTTTATGCCTTCCCCAATGTATCCCGTCTTTGTGAAAACCTCTCCTTAAAAGGTTCTTTTGATCTCGTTTCTCTCCTGCTCGAAAAGGCACACATTGCGTTTGTTCCCGGCGCCCCTTTCGGCGCTGATGCGCACATAAGGATTTCATACGCAACGTCGATGGAGAATATTGAAAAAGGGATGGACAGGTTTGAGAAATTCCTAAATACCTAAGCTGGGATAGCCAGAACCAAACACAGAAGAATGTACGATTTACGAGGTACAAAGTACGATTTAAATCTAAAATAGTACATGGTACTCGGAGTTCACCATTAAATATTTTGCCAAAAATGCAAAGAAATTCAGAACCCAGGAAGTGCCTTTTTTATCAAAAAGTATCTAAGTTTGTGAATTAATGAGAGATAGGTATGGATAAAGAGAAGGCATTGTCATTGATGGGTGGAAAATGATATGATCCCTGCTTTTCAGAGAAAAAGGGGTAGTCAAGAATGCTACAGTTAGTATTACCCCTATTTTCCCCTGACTGCAAACGGATAAATAATCAGGTAGGTTTTGAGAAAATAGGTAGCAGGATATATTATTTTCACGGAAGGCTTCCTGTGTTTAGTCATGAGGAAGACGATCTGGAATCATTTAGGTTTATCACCAGTCAATTAGTAATTGGCGGTAATGTGAAGCAACAACAAAAACAGGCAAGAAATTAAATATCAATTTAAACCAAGAGGTGATACTGACCTCCTGCCCCCTACTCATTCACAGGTGTTCGTCAAATAAATATCCCTATCGATCCGTACTCCGGCAGTCGGACAAACATTAACGCACTCCTCGCAACCATCGCAGTGAGTCTCGCCTAAAGGAATATTCATCATGGGCGTAATACGCGTCGAAAACCCCCTTCCCGCATCGCCCAGGATATGGCATTTTTTAACTTCATCGCAGGCCCTCACACAAGCATTGCAATTTATACACTTATGTGTTTCCATCCTTATTTTTTCATGGGAATAATCGGTTTTGTAAGTTCTTCTGGCGCCAACATATAAGTTCTGATCAGCCTGATATTTCTGAGAATGCTTCTTTAACGAACAAATGTCCACTACATTACATCCACATTCCAGGCATCTATTCGCCTCATTTGTCATCTCATCTCTGGTAAAA
>MHYI01000228.1:6218-6372 GCA_001828295.1 Planctomycetes bacterium RBG_16_41_13
TCTTGCATCTGCTACTGCACGAACGGCAAGATCAGGTCCTTTGTAGCAATCTCCGGCAACAAAAATTCTTGGGTCTGCAACCGTTTGGTAGCTTTTCCCTTTTGTATCGAACAAGCCCCATTTATTCACCGCCTTGTTTTTAACAAAAGAAAAG
>MHYI01000229.1:0-160 GCA_001828295.1 Planctomycetes bacterium RBG_16_41_13
TCCGGTAATGTGGGGAGGTATCCACCCCACCATTAAACCAGATGAATCATTACACTATTGCGATATTGTTTGTTTAGGTGAGGGCGAAGAAGCAGTTGCGGAACTCTTAGGAAAAATGGAAAAGAAGGAAAATTATTTAAATACAAAGAATTTTTGGTTC
>MHYI01000229.1:250-10728 GCA_001828295.1 Planctomycetes bacterium RBG_16_41_13
AGTCATATTTTGGATAAAAATTCGAACAAGATGATCCGGCTGGATAAATCGGCTTTAGAAAGATTTCTTTTTAAAGACCCACTGTCACAAAAACCCTCCTATATGACTATGACCACAAGGGGTTGTCCTCATCGTTGTAGCTACTGCATGTCTTTTCGCGGAATGTATGAAGGACAAAAATATTTACGACGCCGTTCTCCCGAACTTGTCGTGGAAGAAATAGAAAGGATAATAAAGGAGTATGATTTTATCGATGGAGTTCAGATATCGGACGATTCGTTCTTTGTCCTGACCACTGAAGAAATAAAAGTGTTCAGTAAATTGTATAAGGAAAAAATAGGCATCCCCTTTCGTTGTCTGGGTAGTCCAAGCACCATTACAGAGGAGAAATTATCTTACCTTGTTGATGCAGGGATGTACGAAATCCAGATGGGAATTGAGACTGCCTGCGAGAGAACAAGGAAATTATACCGGCGGACTACCACCAATGAAACCGTATTAAAAGCAGCTCGGAGCATAAACAAATTTAAAAGTTCCGTTACGGCCATTTACGATTTCATTTTAGACAATCCTTACGAAACAAAAGAAGACATTGCAGAAACCCTTGCATTTATTTTGAAACTTCCTCGTCCCTTTCATCTGCAACTTTTCTCACTCATTTTCTTCCCGGGCACAGAACTCTATCATCAGGCGAAAAAAGATGGGTTTATTACTGATGAAGAAAAAGACGTTTACAGGAAGCAGTTTCAATTTATCCAGGTCAGATATTTAAACCTTATTTTCTATTTATTCAATTATGGTGCGCCAAACTTTTTAATTAAACCTTTATTAAATAAGTATATAATTGCCGTTTTTGAAAGGAAATCCGTCAATAGAATCCTAAAAGGGTTAGTTGCGATAATTAAACGCATAAAACGCTTGAAATCCGCATTCAACTTTAGAAAGTTATTGAAAAAGAAGGTTGGAGAATCAGGCTCTCATAAACATATCCCTTACACGAAGTGAATAATTTCCTTTCGCTGGCACAATACGTCTGCAAAGCGGGTCTAATGATGCACATCTTTGCAACTCGAAACCATACAAAATTTAATGTTACTTTTATCGAAATTATGCGTATTGCCCACTGTAATAGGAAAAGGAAAATTTAAGTACCGTGCGAAACAAAGTAAATAAAAAAGTTTGCAATATGAGTCTAAACAATACAATTCTTCCGCTAATATCCATCATAGGATATCAAATGAGAGCTGCACAAAAGGAGGCGAGTTAACTCAATGGAATTTTTGAAAATATGGGAGATACTGTCCAGGAGAAAATGGATATTTATTAGCGCATTTTTGGGGTTTTTTGGCATTGTGGTAATAGGAACGATCCTGATAACCCCCACCTATAAGGCAAAGGCCAAACTCATTATAGAGACATCGGACACCATATCATCCCTCTTATCAAGTTTGGGCACAAAAGGAACGAAAATTGGGGGTGTTATTCCCCCAAAGACGGGCAAAACAGGAAGTACCGACTACGAAACGGACATTGCTTTAGCCAAAATCAGACCACTTATTGAAAAACTTATATCTTTACTCAATATAAAAGACAGACATGGGAAAACAATACGTCCTGATAAATTAACAGAGTTAAGTTTAATTTCTAAATTAAAAAACAAGGTATTACCCCGTCCTTACATTGAAGTTAATCAATACAAAGATGCAGATATGTTAGAAATAGCTGCCTATTCTCCTAATCCTTTTGAAGCAGCCAATATGTCCAATAAACTTGCCACACTTTATATTGAAGACAGGCTTGAAAGAAAGAGAGAGGAATACAAAGCTGCTAAGATTTTTATCAAATGTCAGATGAAAGAAGTCAAAGAAGAATATTACAAATCTTTATCTGCACTGAGCGACTTTAAGATAAGTAAAAAAACTGTTAACCTGGATACAGAAACTCAAAATTTGATTAACAAAATAGCAACCTTGCAGGGTGAATATGAGGATAACGAGAAAACGATTTTAGAATCAAGACGAAAGATAGTAGATTCTAACAAAAAATTGAAAGAAATGGAAAAGTTTCGAAAAGAATCAAAAGAATTAACCCGCAGTGATGCTTTAAAATCATTACAAACAAAATTAGATGGTTATTTGGTTGATATTGCCCAAAAAAGCGTTGAATATACAAAAGAACATCCCGACTACAAAATATTAGAAAAAGAGATCGAAACAGCTAAAGAACTCATAAAAAACGAAAAAAAAGTTGCCCTTAATAGTGTTAGTATTTCAATAGACCCGATCTATGACGAACTTTCAAAAAACCTGATAGATGCCCATATCGACAAAAATATTGCTATTGCCAAAAAAGGGTTATTACAAAAATATATTAATGCATATCAGGAAGAATTGCTAAATATACCCCTCAAAGACTCTGAAAATTCCAAGCTTGAATTAACCTTGACCATTAACAAAGATATGTATCAAAATTTGTTGGAATATTTGATGACGGTTAGTATAGCGGAATCAATGACCCTTTCTAATATTCGGTTGATAGAAGCTGCCATAGAACCTTATAAACCTCACTTTCCCAGAAGATATTTGAATTTCGCTATTGCCCTTTTTCTCAGTGTATTCTGGGGACTGGTTCTTTCCCTGTTTGTGGAGTACATCGACAATACCATTAAAACGCCTGAAGATATAAAACATATTAAATCCTTAAATTTTCTTGGTATTATTCCCAATACAAAATTACTTAAGGACATGAGTATAATATCCAAGTTGAATCCTACATTACCAGTCGTTGAGGCATACCGAACGATCAGAAACAGTATACAGTATGCCTCTTTGGACAAACCAATGAAAACAATTGTTGTGACCAGTTCTATGGAATCGGAAGGGAAAAGTTCCATGTCATCAAATATTTCCATCACGTACAGTATGGAAAAGAAAAAGGTTATTTTGGTAGACCTTGATTTAAGAAGACCCACAGCCCATAAATTTTTCAAAATTTCAAACAACAACGGTATTACGAATATCCTTAGCGGCGGTTTCTCCTTAGATGAAACAATTGTGCATACAGATGTTAGCGGTCTGGATTTATTAACCAGTGGTCCTATCCCACCCGATCCAAGTAGTTTGATAGAATCGCAAAAACTACGGGATATTGTAAATAAACTAAAAGAAATGTACGATATGGTTATCATTGATACACCGCCGGTAATGGCCGTTAATGATGCAACTGTTGTTGGCAGAATTGCAGATGGTATTTTGCTTGTTATTGAATCCGGAAGAGCGACTTTTTCTATAGTTGATCATATAAAAGAATTATTTACCAAAGCCGGCCTTAACACAATTGGAATTGTGTTAAACAAATTTAAGGCATACGAAGCTGGTTACTATTATTATAATCGAGCCTATTATAAATAGCTTTTTTCCCACACCGAGTAAAAATGAAAATAAACGATGCAAAATTAATCAGTACTATAAAAACTGTTTTCCTTTATTCGGTAAGGTTTATTCTGCCGTATTTACCCTTAAAAATCATTTATTTCATTGGTAATTTCTTAGGCGGTGTAATGCTTGGTCAAAAAGCACAGGTTATTAAAGATGATCTCAAGGCGTTAATTGGTAATGTATCAGAATTTGAACTGGATACAATACTGCGCAATACCATGCAGAACTTCAGAAAAGACCTCCTTGAAATCTGGACGTTTCCAAAACTTAACCAAAACAGAATAAATAGAATGTCATATTTTGAAGGGACAGAACATCTTGATAATGCACTAGAGAAAGGGAAAGGGGCAATATTATGTATAACACATTTTGGTTCGTGGAAAATTATCTTACCCGCACTTGGATATAATGGTTATACGGTAAACCAGGTCGCTGCTAATCCCCTAACATTTGGAAAAAACACCGAAGTGTCTTTTCACAACAAAATTATGAAGATGGAATTGGAAAGTGAATCTTCTCTTCCGGCAAAATTTATCTATCTGAATGAGGGAAAATCTGTCAGACAAATCTATAGAGTATTGGAAAATAACGAGATATTAGTAATGTCACTTGATGGAATTATCGTGGGAAAGCGCTTAACGGTGCCCTTTTTACATGGTTCTATCTCACTTTTGACGGGGGGACCATATCTGTCGTTAAGCACAGACGCCCCATTATTACCGGTGTTCATAGTCAGACAAAAAGATAATAGACACAAAATTACGATTCACGGGCCATTTGCAAATATAAACAACGGAAGCGATAAAGAAAAGTTTATCAATGACTGGATGACAAATTATGTCGCCCTCTTTGAACAGTATGTTCGAAATTATCCGGAACATTATGCAAGATATCTATATACCATAAGAAAATATCCCCTCCCCGATATCGGGTATGTCTTGAAAATCAAAAACATCGATGCTGAAAAGGAATTGGCTCATTTATGAAGGTATTACTTGTACAATCTTACCTTGGACAATGTGATAGTTTCCCCGTTTATCCTTTGGGTCTTGCTTATATAGCTACATCATTAAACCATAAAGGTCATTATGTAGAAATATTCGACCCCAATGTCTCTCCCCATCCTTACGATGATTTGCAGAAACGTATATTAAACTTTTCTCCGGATTTCATTGGTATTTCCCTGAGAAACATTGACAATCAGCATCGTGTAGCCCCCTTTTATCATTACAAGTATTTCCAATGTACTCTTAAAACCATAAAAGAAAGCAATCCTGATGTAAAAGTCATTGTTGGCGGAGCCGGTTTTTCCATGTTTGCGGAAAAGATTATGGAAAGAAATCCATCGATTGATTTTGGAATTTACTTAGAAGGAGAAGAGAACGTCCCGGAACTTTTGGATAATCTGAATAATCCGGAGTCCGTAAGCGGTATTTATTTTCGGAAAAACGGGAAAGTAATGTTTTCCGGCTTTAGACCGTTGCCTGATTTCCAGAACGAACCTATGCCAAAAAGGGATTTCATTGACATTGCGCCCTATTTGAGCCATTTAGAAAGCCTTGGTATACAAACAGTAAGAGGATGTCCTCTTAAATGTACCTACTGTAATTATCCTCAACTCAATGGCAACAGGCTAAGGGCAAGAGACGCAAAAAGTGTTTGTGATGAAATTGAATATTTAATCAAACAATACCATATAAACCAATTTATGTTTGCTGATGGAGTCTTCAATGCGCCCTTGAGGCATTCCGAAGAAATTTGTGAAGAAATCATAAAAAGGGGGCTAAAGGTAAAATGGTCGGCATGGATGGAACTTAAACATATACCGAAGAGTTTCTTGTTACTGGCTAAGAAGGCGGGTTGCGTGGGTATCACATTTTCTCCTGATGGTATTTCACAAAACGCACTTGATGGTTTACGGAAGGGCTTGAAGGAAAAAGATATAAAGGATAGTTTTGTATTATTCACTAAAGACGAAGATGTAAAAAGTTTGAACGTTACGTACGGTATGTTTATAAACCCGCCGGGTGAGACATTCCTGGGACTCCTTAAAACTATCGTATTTTTTATAAAGGGCAAGTTCCTCCTCGCCGGCAGAGGCGGCACGTTTATCAATTGGATAAGACTGGAGCCAGAAACCAAAGTCTTTCTTGAAGCATCTGAAAAGGGTGAAATATCAAAAAATCTTGAGCTTTTGCCAGACAATCAAAAAGAACTAAAGAAACTCTTTTATAGCAAATCGCCGCTCTGCCATTTAGATTTTCTCATAATCACAATGCTAAAATCCTTAAATATATTTAAATTGTTATTGTTAAAATCAGGCCTTAAAAAGACTCAACGTCGCTAGAGGAAGAAAAGATGAGGATGCAAAAAAAAGACACATTGATATATGCCCTTCTTTTTACATGCTTATTCCTGGCGTTTTTATTAAACTTTAACGTCTTTTCTGAAGCGTCAAATGAGTCGGTTATAGAAAAAGCGCATCGTTTACAAAGGCTAATACAGGAAAAAGTCGCCAAAGGTCAGGATGTATCGATGGCTTTAGATTTGGACAAAAAGTCACAGTTAGCCGCGCAAGAGGGGAACATCGACCTTGTTAACAAGTTATTGAGTGATGCAATAAAAATCTTAGAGGATAACGTTTCTTCTGAAACAACAAAGGAATCGACCGTTGAAGATGATAAAGTTCCTTCTGAGACAACAAATAAGTCGCTTGTTGAAAAAGGAGGACGTTTAAAAAAATTAATTCAGGAAAAAGCTGCCAAAGGTCAGTATCTATCAATGGCCTTGTATTTAGATAAAAAGTCTCAATTGGCAGCTAATACGGGTAACATGAGTATTGTTAGCAAATTGTTAGATGACGCAATAAAAGCCCTAGAGGACTCCCCACTCACAAAAGTTATAGAACTCCCTGTTAGGATAGACAAAGTTATGGTCACCGAAGGAGTCCCAAAATATGAAGAGGGAAGACTGGTAACAGACTATAAATTGGCCTTTGCTACCAAAATGATACCTGCAAAAGATGGGATGGTCAGGATTGAAATAACCTCTACTCCTGTATATGTTGAGGAGGAACCAATAACTACAGAGTTAAAAATAAAGACAGAATATTCACCGTTCGGTTTACACCCTGGTTATACATATAAGAAAATAAAGATTGATAGGAAACGAATAAATTGGATTACATCAACTCAACCGCAAGAAATTGGCTTTGATTACAAATATTCTCTGGATATAGGTGTTAAATGGAATCGTCCAGAAGTCTATGCGGTATGGGATATAATTCAAAAAACTGACAAAGACATAGAAAAAAGTATTTATGATTGGAAAATAACCGATTACATTTACGGCAATGTTCCCAGGGGTATAAATATTATGGCGAATATCGATGTTACAGAAAACCGGATACTAAGTGGAGAAATGCCATTTCCTAAAACATTTAAATTCAAGACAAAATATTTAGAGGAAAAATATATAGCTTTCGTAAAGAAACTTGTTGAAAGATATGACGGTGATAGTATTGATGATATGTCCGGTCTTCAGAACCCTGTTAGATACTGGCAGGTATTCAACGAACCTGACTTGGCATCAAAGGACTGGGAAGGATATGCTCATTTACTTGAAATAACCTATAAGGCAATTAAAGAGGCATGTCCTGAATGTAAGGTAGTAATTGGTGGTATGTCTCTGTTTCCAGAAGGGTTCAATAAATTTTACATACCGATACTTAAGAAACTCAAAGGAAAATACATAGATGTTTTTGATTTTCACCAGTTTGGTGAGTCATGGGTATGGATGGCTTATGAAGATATAATTAGTGCAATAAAAAACGGATTATCTGAAAATGGATATACAAGGACAGAAATATGGATTACGGAAACGGGTACTTACAGTGGCAAGCCTGAAAATTCGCGCAAACAAACAGAGAAAGAGCAGGCTGAAGCGCTTCTTAAAAGATATGTCTGTGCGACGTCATTGGGTATAAAAAAGATTTTTTGGGCATTTGGATTAATTGAGGGTTGTACAGACGGTAACGGTGAGTTCGACCATACAGGTTTAATATATGATGGAAAGGATAGTGATGATTTAGGATATGGGCAGAAAAAACTAGCATATTACACATACAAAATGATGACAGAAAAACTGGAAGGGTGTAATCTCTCTGAAATAGAACGTCTAAATCTTGGTGAAAGGATATGCGCTTATAGATTTACTAAGCAGAATAAACCTGTTTACGTCATATGGGCTCAGTAAAGTGCTATACTTCCATCCTATTAAATATATGTCTAAAAAAATAAATAATGCACAATACTTTTTATTTCGACCACATATCTCAGCAGTATTTCTGTTAGGTTTTGTTATATTATTAGCATCGGTATTTTCAACTTTCTATCCTATTCAAGCAGTTGTTTTATCAATATCTGCCGTTATTCTGCTATTTTTAATCTTAAAGCCTGAGCTACCCTATTATTTGTTAATAATATTATTACACATTTCCTACGTTTCTTTAGGAATTTATGGGAAGTATGCATATTTAGCAAATGAAATATTTGCTTTTATTGCTTTATTACTATGGTGCCTTTCTCGTATTACTAATTTAGCAAAGCCTTATCAGGGAACATCATGTGATGTTCCAATAATACTATTAATTGGTTTATCGCTGCTGTCACTTCTATTGTCCAATGAATACAACCAATTACTAAAACTTTTTTTAAGTTTGGGCATTTTTTTCTTAACAATATCAATAGTAAATAATCATAGGGCACTTACTGTAATTATTTGGCTTATCATTGCAATGGGGGCAGTGAATAGTATTTTTTGTTTCTTATCACTTTATAGTTACCCTGATTACACAGGTACTAAGTTGTTTAATGATACGTATAGCCTTTATATAATTTTTAATGACCCCGCAGGGGTTGGCAAAAGAGGGCATTCTTTTGCCCATCCACTAACCACAGCATTCTGGCTTAATTTCGCACTAATATTTTCTTTTGGTAAATATATAAGCATAAAAGGAAATAAAAAATTACTCTTAGGCATACTCATATTTTTCATGATATCAGCACATTTAACAACATTGAGTAAAGGTCCCCTGCTAGCTTTGATTGGTGCGACTCTTTTCTTGTTTTATTTCATTGTGCCGATAAGAAAAAGGTTTTTTACATCTGTAGCGATTTTAATCTTTACTATTGCAACAGCGTTTGTTTTGGTTAATGCCACACAATTAAAAAAGAATTTGTTCTTTCACGTGCACCAAATGTCAACCAGTGGAGATAATACATCCACTCGTACTAGACTAGGTTGGTGGACAACATCTATAACAAAAAGTTTAGAAAATTATGGTTTGGGGGTTGGCATAGGAAAATTACCGGAATATTTAAGACCGCATGTTCCCCACCCTCACAATGTTTATGTAAGCGTGTTTGGAGAGCTTGGTTTTATAGGGATAGGATTACTGGTATTAACATTCTCTCTTGCATTTAAAAGTTATATAACAGCATTAAAGCAATGTAGATGTGAGTATTACCGACGTATTTTATTATCATACATAAGCGGTTTTCTAATGCTTATTTTTTATATCTTTACAGATTATGATTATACAACAAATCTTATATGGTGGTATCTTGGTTTTGGCTTTGCCATAGCAAGCTTAGCCAAAGAAGCTCCATCCGGATATCTGGATGAAAATTTGCCGTTTTTTAAAGATCGTAAATCAATATGTGCCATTAGAATAAAGGAGTAAAAGTACGGTTGTATAAATTTGTAAATAAAAAGACTAAAGTGATTGTCTTTGTAATCGATATAATAGGATTTGTTATATGGGCAATTCTCCATGTATTTACTCCAAAGAAAATAATGGGGGAAAAGCCTGTACCTGCACACCCTAAAAAAATATTGCTCATCCGTGCGGATTATATTGGAGATGTTATACTTACAACACATACGCTAAGCGGCATCCGAAAAAGATTTCCTGAATCTCATATAACATTTTTAGTTTCATCAAAGTCACGGGAAATTCTTGATGGAAATCCATATATCAACAATATTATCACCTACGACCCACCGTGGTTTTTTAAAAGAAGTTTTATGCAGGCGTTTCGTGAATATCTCAATATTTTGTTTTATATTAAAAAACAAAAATTTGACCTTGCTGCTGATTTCAGAGGCGATGTTAGAAATATCTTATTTCTGACGGTTTTTGGTGGCATTCCTAATAGAGTGAGTTTTGCCTCATCTGGCGGATGGTTTCTTTTAACTTCAATAGTAAGGTATTCAGCTTCTCTTCATGAATCTGAGTATCATACCCTTATTGCCGAAACGATGGGAGCAGATATAGACAAAGGAGCAATGCCGGAGATATTTATTGAAGAAAGCGAGAGAACCTTTGCAAAAAACTTCCTTGATAGTCATAATATAAGGAGTGACGATATGGTTGTCGTTATCCATCAGGGGGCAAGACTACCTTTAAAGCAATGGCCTTTGGAAAGATATGCAGAGGTAGGAAAATATTTAATAGCAGAGTACGGAGCCAAGGTCATACTTACGGGCGCATATAATGAATTATTATCTGTTAATAAAATCAAATGCTTAATAAACAATGAAAATGTCATTATTGCAGCGGGTGTAATCAACTCCCTTAAACAACTAAAAGCGCTTTTCGAAATGTGCAGCCTTTTTATCGGTACAAGCAGCGGGCCGTCACATTTAGCAGCTAGTGCGAATTTGCCGTCCGTTGTCATCTCCGGGCCTGAATCCGCTTCCCAGTGGCGCCCTGTTGGAAACAAATATATTATTATTAGAAAAGATTTTACTTGTAGCCCGTGTAATGAAAAACGCTGTACTGCAAAGGAAAATTGTATTGAATCTGTTAAAGTTGAAGACGTGACCAAGGGAATCCGTACATTATTAAATTCCACTGTAAGAAAAGAAAAACAAATAATATCACAAGGTATATGAAAAACGGAAGGATGGTATGCAAATATGCTTAGACTGGACATTTTACGGGCATATTCCCGAAATGATGTGAGAGATGGATTATTC
>MHYI01000230.1:0-5942 GCA_001828295.1 Planctomycetes bacterium RBG_16_41_13
CTGCCTACCGGAGATATTTCTACGCTTGAAGACTAAAAGAGACGCTTTGGAATTGTCGTCAAACAAATAAGATTTTAGTACCTTATCAGTAATTTCTTTGCACACTTCCATTCGTCAGTGCGTGCTTTTTGGCAAAATATTTAATTGTGAAATCCGAAATGCTAAATAAGATCCACCCCCTGCACCCCCGCCAGCGGGGGACATTCTCCCCCTTTGGAGGGGGCAAGGGGGAGGATTTTGGAATTTGTTTCGTATTTCGTGCTTCGAATTTCGAATTTTTTATTTCTTGTTTGTTTGGTTCTGGCTATGCTCACTTGGGTAACACGGTAGTTTTTTGAAAAAATAGCAAAGCATTTGCCCGTTTGGGTCTGAACGCATTTATGCAATTTATAGCAAATGCTTCGCCCCTACTATTACATTTTTATTGAGAGGAGAAACTCAAATAATGGATAAAACACATTTTAACAAGCCTTTTTTTAATGAGGTTGAACCCATAAAGATCAGGGATATGCTTGCGGTGGCACTTGGCGCGATTGATAAGAACGAACCATTTGTCTTTGACTATACAGACGTAATAAAGCTCGCCGGGCATTCATGCCCCGCTGTTTCCGGCGCTTATAAATTGACTCAATTAGCCTTAAAAACCTTATATAAAAATGAGATGCCCGAACGGGGACGCATTTTGGTTACATTCAAGGGCGGCGTAGACTACAAGGTAAACGGCCCGATATCGCAAGTTGTCACTTTAATAACAGGGGCTTCCGGAGAGACAGGTTTCAAAGGGCTGGGCGGCGGCAGATACAACAGACACAACCTGCTTTCGTTCAATGAAGAAGAAGAGGCGGAACCAGGCGCGGTATGTACTGTGATATTTGAAAGAATGGACAACCATAAAAAAATAGAAATCAGCTACCGCAATCACATGCTTCCCATGAATCCTAAAATGGGGGATTTAATGCCGCTGGCAGTGACGGGAAAAGGCACAGACGCCGAAATAAAAGCATTCGGCGAATTATGGCACGAGAGAATTAAAATCGTATTATTGAATCATCCAAAGGGAATGTTTGAAATAAAGGAATTAAATTAAATGATACCTTGTTCTAGTCAGGTGCTTTTTAAAATAGGGAAGAGATATATACTTGACGAAGAAAGTTTAAAATGTATAATGAGTCACTATTTTAAAAGCATGGGCAATACTGTTGCGACGATATACTTAACGAAAGGGGGTGGAATACAAGGAGGGAGATAAATACTTTGTATACTCTATAGTAGTCTTATATGTTATATTTTAAAAAGATAGAAAAGGAGAATTAGTAATGTTAAAGAAGGTATTGGCGGGAATGTTTGGTGCAGCGCTTATCGCAGGAATTGGCATGACAACAGCGCAGGCTTACGACGTAAAACCTGCAAAATTATGGGTAACGGCTATTGCTATTGGTACACCAATTGTGGGCGCTGAAATCAAAGTTGGTGATGAAGAATGCACTACGGGCAATAATGGCACCTGTGTATTTGAGTTGAGGCCTGGCACATATGCGATTTCCGTTCACGAGCATGGCGGGCAAAGCGCACACAAAGAAGTCACCCTCGAAGAAGGGAATATCCTATTTGTGTCATTGGATCTTGGCTCAAAAGCTCTTCATCCGTCAGGGAGTCACTAATTTAAAGTCAAACAGTTGCAGCGTACTATTATAAAAGCAGTTATCACGTGTGTTGGTAACTGCTTTTTTATTTTACAAAAAGGTTTCCCCCATCGTGTTTGCAGCCGGAACATATGAGTTTATGCGGTTAATAGCGCTATGTACCGCTATAAAAATCCAAAACACAATATACAAATTACAAACAAATCATAAATCGTAAATCACAACATCCCCTTTTTTATGGTTCGTTGGCTGATTATTACCAATGAATTCATTCTTTTCGCACGATATCATGTCCGCAATTTTTGCACGACAAGGCACTGAAAATAATGCTATTCCCTTATCTATAGAACATTTCAATGGTTGCAAAATACTTTATGCTGTATTTATAAATAACCTGAACACGGCACTATAATTGCGCAATGATGCAAATGTTAGTGAATAAAAATTACCCATATTAATCAATATCTTGTTAACAAACGTCATTTTTGCAAATCATTTGCAGTTGTGTTTTACTATGAAAACCAGTAGCATATCATTAATATTTTCAGAGAAACGTGGGGGAATCGATTCTTTCATTGATTCGATAACAGACCCCATTGTCATATTTGATGCAGAACTTAATATAAAAAAATTAAACAAGGCTGCCAGGCAATTTTTCCCCGGTAAACCTGTTGATAAGAAATGTTTTGCGACAAAGCATAAATTTGTATCAGCATGCAAAGATTGCCTGGTCTGGCAAACTTTAAAAACAGGCCATTCAATATGCGGAGAAATGTTGAACTTTAAAACGGGCGACCCTATCCTCTTAAAATCATACCCAATGTACAATAGTCAAAAGAAACTAACAGGCGTAGTGCTTATTGGCAGAAATAGCAGCGATGTTCCAATAAAGTGGATGAGATGAAACATCGCGCCGGAAAATAATTTCCCGACTGAAAAATTTATCCCGAAGGAATGAAAAGAGAGAGTGGTTATAACTTGAAATATATTAAAGAGAAAATCTGCTTAGTTTTGCTTGTTTTTTTGATGCTGGGTGGTTGTTTAAGCACGCAAAAACCACCCGTCACCATTTCCCCCTCAATCGACAAGAGGCTTTATGAAATACCACAGCAGCCATTGACTATGGGTATTTATATTGACCCCGACCTGAGAGACCATGAACAGGTTGAAAAATTATGGCATCACATCATAGGCATTCAATACTTTGTTTTCCCCTTAGGAAAACCTCTTGCTGAAAAAATCGGGGAAACCTGTCAAATCATCTTTAGAGAAGTCGTTTTTTTAAATAACCGTGAATATACGGCTTTACCGGAAGAAAAATCACTGGATGGGATTTTGGAATTTCGTCTAAAAGATTCTGACATACGGCTGCAAATCGAGGAGGCTGTGTTATATGCGGTAGGAGAACATAAGCTTTCTCTTTTCGTCACGCTCTATGACACAAAATCGAACAAATTGTGGGAAGATGAAGTTTTTTCAGAGGGGAAAGGATTGGACGTTGTTACCTCACATGTCGAATGGGAATGGTGGATTACCTCGGGTCCAAAATTCGGCCCCGCCGTTGATATGGCGATTGAAAAAATCACCTTTCATCTGGCGCAGAAACTTACGGTAGTAGAAAAAATTCTTGGTAAATAAAAAACCTTGCCATGAGGGATAGTTGGCATGGGGCGATAAACGCTATTGCATAATTTCAATCTTTGCTTCACTTCGGAGTCTTTTCAGTAATCCAAGTATTTCTTCATCCAACATCGTTGAACGTACATCACCTACAACATCTTCAAAGTTTACGGCAACCCCTTCTTTTTTGCCGGTAACTTTTATCAGATGATATCCATATTCCGACTTTACCGGCTCACTTACTTTCCCAATGCGTAACGAAAATGCCGCGCTTAAAAACGGTTCCTCATATACACCGCCCCTCCTTTGAATAAAACCTAAATCTCCACCTTTCGAAGCAGAAGGGCAGTCAGAATATCCCCGTGCAAGCTCTTCAAAATCAGCCCCTTTATCAAGTTCGGATTTCAAGGTATTGATCAACTGCGCCACCTTTGCGCTCCCATCACCGGAATTAAATTTTTTCGTATCGATAAAAATATGACTTACCCTTACTGCCTCCCCATTAAAAAAATGCTTGTTTTTGTCAAAGAATCTTTTCAGGTTTTGGGAATCGAGCGAGCCTTTAAAATATTTCTCAAGGGCGAGGGAATGTTTTATTGTTTTCTCGAAATCATATAAATTCGAACCGATGGAAGCAAGCATATCCCTTAAAAAGGCGTCCGCATCGCCTTCATTGTCGGCAATTTCTTTTTTTATCAGCGTCAGTTCCCTATTCATTTCCATTGTAGTGACAACAATCCCTTGTTTATCGATGAAATCTTCCAGTAAAATGTCAGTAATAAGTTGTTCGACCACCTCTTGCCGGAAGGCATTGTACGTTTCCGCATCGGCATCCTTAAACATGTTTAAACGCTTATCGACATCGGCTTTTTTAATCTTCTTGCCATTTACAACTGCCGCAATATTCTCCCCCAGGAGAGGTCTCTCCGGGAAACAAATTATAGCGGGAAATAGCAGAAAAACGGCGCACAAATAAAAAACGGCTTTTTTACACATTGTTACTCCTCCCCGAAACAGAAAATATCGTGAAAGTTCTTGTATTGCCTTTAGTAATCAGATATCAAAAATAACCATACTAAACATTCTTTCAATTGTCAATTTTATAAAACACTAATTATCATTCCCTTGCTTGACATAGCCGCACATGAGGGTTACAATTTTTTACGTGAGAATGCAACCTTAAAAGTATTCATTTTGACGGACGTATTGTTTTATGATTACAAGAAGAACGTTAATCAAAGCCGGTGTATTTGGTGCATGTGGTCTTTGTTTTGGAGACAAATTAACATCGCTGGCGGAAGATGTTTATACTGCTGAAAAATTGAAGGGAATCAATCAGGGTTTCCCGGTTGAAGAAGCGCGGCATTACAAAAAACTTGAGGATACGCGGGTACAATGCGTATTGTGTCCGAGGGAATGCACCATTGCGGAGTTGGAACGGGGATATTGCGGTGTAAGAGAAAACAGGAACGGCACATATTACACATTGGTTCATTCCCGTGTATGCGTACTCAACGCTGACCCCATCGAAAAAAAACCCTTATTTCACTTTTTACCGGGAACGAGGGCATATTCCATTGCCACAGCGGGGTGTAATGTGGAGTGTAAATTCTGCCAGAACTGGCAAATCTCACAATACCGGCCGGAACAGACCGACAGCATCAGATTGACGCCGGAAGACGTGATGAATGAAGCTAAATCAGGCAGATGCAAAACAATTGCCTATACCTATTCAGAGCCGGTAGTGTTTTATGAATATATGTACGACACTGCAAAGCTGACCGGCAAAAACGGCTTGAATAACGTGATGATATCAAACGGTTACATTCAGGAAAAACCTTTGCGGGAATTGTGCCAATACCTTAGCGCTGTGAAGATTGATCTGAAAAGTTTCACGGAAAAGTTTTACAAAGACGTCTGTGCCGGAGAACTAAAACCGGTATTGCAAACCCTGAAAACCTTAAAAGATATTGGAATATGGTTTGAGATCGTGGTATTGATTATACCTACCCTCAACGACTCCGAAGCAGAATTCCGGGAAATGTGCAAGTGGGTGAAAAACGAGCTTGGTCCGGAAGTGCCGATTCATTTTACCCGTTTTCAACCGACATTCAGGATAAAAAACCTGCCGCCCACACCAGTAAAAACATTGGAAAACGCAAGGAAAATTGCCCTTGATGCAGGGCTCCTTTTCCCCTATGTGGGTAATGTTCCCGGACACAACGGGGAAAATACCTATTGCCCTCACTGCCAACATATTTTAATCAGGCGGGCAGGATACAGAATATTGGAAAACCATATTAAAGATAACAAATGCAAAGACTGCGAAACTGTCATACCGGGCATATGGTCATAAAGAAACTATGTTTATTAAGCGTTAAATTAGAAAGGAAAAACCATGACACTTGAAATAAAGCCTGTTCGCACGGAAAGAAAGGGAACGAAGTGTGAGAGATTGAAAATGTGGGGGAAGATTGTCGCGGTTGCAATTATCGTCTTCTTAGGAATTGCATCACGGCAAAGTAACGCTTCGGAAGAAATAGATGTACAGAAGGACGTCTATCTGTTTCTTCACGGAAGAACAGACCTGCAGGAAAAAGCCGTAAGCTCACTGGTCACCTATGGATTTTCAAGGGAGAAAATAACTATGGCTACACCGGAAAAGGTGGGCAATGCAGG
>MHYI01000230.1:6061-6287 GCA_001828295.1 Planctomycetes bacterium RBG_16_41_13
GAGAGGATATAGGCACTATTCCGCTGGAATAGAAAACATGTAACCATTCAGCATAATTTAACAAACTACCGGGGTGCAGAGCGCAACTCGTTCCCAAACCTTGTGCAGAACATAGTGAAGTATCCGGTTTGGGAACGCAATTGCACCGGAATTAGCCGCAAAAAGGCGCAAAAAACGCAAAAAACCGCAAACAAAAAGAGGGACACATCCCATATTAATTTTTGAA
>MHYI01000231.1:0-217 GCA_001828295.1 Planctomycetes bacterium RBG_16_41_13
AAGCCCATTTTCTATTGACCAGTGCCCCCGGGAAAACTTAAGAATGGTTTTGGGACTTGCCTTTTGTTGTGTCAGGCTGGTAATGCCGTAAACAATTTGCTCTGTCTTTTTGCCGGTCTTGACTTCTGTAAATATTCTATGAATGCAAAATACCTGATTAACATAGGGGAAATCAAGATAATCGTTTAATTCGGTGCTGGTCCAAATCCTGCGGATT
>MHYI01000231.1:237-2192 GCA_001828295.1 Planctomycetes bacterium RBG_16_41_13
TCCAAATCCTGCGGATTTCAATGCGGCCGTGGCCTTTTTCAATTGTTTCGTGCTGAGGGGGGAAAAGAACTGAGATTCAGTTCCTGAATGGCTTGTTTCATGGTTTTTTGATTATCTTTAACCGTAACTATATATTCCGCCTTTTTGTCTTCCACCAGATAACGGGCGGTTTCCTTTTGCGCATGTAAGGCATCGAAAGTAACAACACGGTCTTTTATGTCTAAACCATCAAACAATACCGGAACCATTGGTATTTCGTTTGTTTTGCGGTCTACCTGAGTTTGCGCAATAACTACACCCTGTTCATGAAGAAAAGCTGCAAGCAAATGTACCTGTTTGCCGTCAGATTGTCTTGCGCCGCAAAGAGTTTTCCCATCAACCGCAACAGGCAGGCTTTTATCACCGACAGATTGAAACCAACCCGAGAGGACTTTATCAACTGCTTCAGCATCCACCTTCTGTAAGAAACGCCTGATGGTAGGTTCACTCGGTGGTTCGTATTGTTTCGTTTTTGTATTGTAACGGCAGGAGAGACGTTTGAGCATATTTTGCGGACAACGCTTTGCCCACTCGGCAATGGCGGCAAAGCTCCAGGCATTGCAGATGATAGCACAGATAGAAATTGCCAGAATAGAACGTTTCCTGTGGCGAACGCCTCTGGGCATGCGATGTTCAGGGATTTGCTGCAATAATTCGTTAAGAAATTCCGCATCTTTTAAAGATAATTTCATAGGCTTTGTCTCCTTTCTTAATTGTATGGCAAGATGAGGGTTGTTAAGTTGTTTTTGGACTTGTACTCTCAGTGGGCGAACAAAGACCATCTTTGGTTTATTGTGCAGAAGATAGCCTTGTGATGATCTGGCAAAACCGGTTGAATGTCCTAAAAAAATCCATCCTGCGGCCTTATAGCAGGCGCCTTTAAAAAAACGAGGATCGACAAATGTTTCCACAAGCCAGATTGGATGTCCATAGACCTTAGTCCAGTCTTGTGATAAGCGCTTAAGGTTAAGAGAAAGAATACGGGAGGCAAGATTTGGTACGTGTATCTGAGGAAGGATCAGGAAACGGGAGTTGTTTGCTATGAGTTTCAGGCGTTGTGATTTTAAAAATGGCGGCCATCCAATCCACTTATCACGAACGGTACATTTTAAGGCAGCGGCAGCCCAGCCGAGCAAGGCAAGCCATTGTCCTTGTGATTCTGCCACGTAGCGAATTGATTCTCCTACGAGAGAACGAAATCCAAGGTAATGATGCTGGCGCATCAGAGTGTTCCAATTTGCCTGGTCGTTTTGTGAAACAGGACGAACTGTAATTGAACGGAGTAGTTCGTTGTGTGTATTATCGAATGGTGTTGTATTCTGGTTCATGCCCTAAAATATAAAATATTTTAGGGGAAATGTTCACGTTGTTTTACATATCTTTGTATATTATGCGCTTACGGAAAACTTTGACAGCGCCGTGATTTGCTAAGTTATTAATGTCCTGGAACTCATGAAAATAATGGTGGAGCTGAGGGGATTCGAACCCCTGACCTTTTGAATGCCATTCAAACGCGCTCCCAACTGCGCCACAGCCCCACATAGAATAGGTGATAGTTTTTTAGAGGAAGTGTTGTTAAGTGTCATATATCGATGAGATAAAAAGCTACCATGATACTTGCCGATTGTCAAGGTTTTTCAACAGGAATCAATGACCTTTTCAATTGATTACGTATGAAATTCTGTTAGAATTTGAATCTCTCTTGTATCGCTGCGAAAGATGAAGGAGGTCACGGAGCAAGATGCAGGATGCTGGGTTACCCCCTTGCCCCCTTTTTTAATGGGGAATACGGTACAGTTGGCAGTCGGCAATCTACAATCGGCTGGTCAGCAAGCGGCAGACCTGGGACTGTGGAGGATAGAAATTATTATAAAAACCTCAACTTATTGAGAAGTTATGTTTATCTTTATTGTCCT
>MHYI01000231.1:2385-7736 GCA_001828295.1 Planctomycetes bacterium RBG_16_41_13
GCCTGGTAATGTTTCCGTATCCATCCGGCACATTGCATGTAGGGCATGGCAGGAATTATATTATCGGAGACGTGGTCGCCCGGTACAAAATTATGAAGGGCTACAATGTGCTTTCTCCTATCGGATGGGACGCCTTCGGTCTGCCCGCTGAAAATGCCGCTATCAAGGGAGGCACGCATCCTGCCGCATGGACGCACAAAAATATAAAGGCCATGAAGCACCAGCTCCGCCGATGGGGAGTCGGATATGATTGGGACAGGGAGGTTACCTCCTGCAATCCTGATTATTATAAATGGACGCAATGGATTTTTCTGAAACTGTATGAGAATGACCTTGCATATAAAAAGAAGGCGGCGGTGAATTGGTGCCCTTCGTGCAGTACGGTATTGGCCAACGAGCAGGTGGTAGATGGATGCTGCGAACGGTGCGACAGCCCTGTGCGGCAAAGGGATCTGGTGCAGTGGTTCTTTCGTATCAGCGACTATGCGCAGAAACTTCTTGATGATCTTTCTTTACTGGAAGGATGGCCGGAGAGGGTAAAAACAATGCAGGCGAACTGGATAGGGAGAAGCGAGGGGGTGCGCATTGATTTCCGGTTGGAAGGTTCGGGAGAGATATTGCCCTGTTTCACCACACGACCTGATACCCTTTACGGCGTTACTTTTATCTCTTTGGCGCCGGAACATCCGGTAATTGAGCAATTAGTTACCGGTTCTCCGCATGAGGATGAAGTGATGGCGTTTGTTGAAAGGGCAAGAAACCAGGGGATGGTGGAACGTACCGCGGAAGATGCTGTAAAAGAGGGAATTTTCACCGGAATGTATGTTATCAATCCGGTGAACAATACAAAAGTACCCCTGTGGATAGGAAATTATGTGCTCATGGAATATGGCACGGGCGCTGTCATGGGGGTGCCTGCCCATGATCAGAGGGATTTTCTTTTTGCGAAAAAATATCATTTGCCGGTTAAGGTCGTTATTCAACCGGAAGGGGAATCATTGGACGCCGAAACGATGAAGGAGGCCTTTACCGGTGAAGGTGTTCAGGTTAATTCTGTGGCATTTAACGGCATGCCCAATACGAAGGCAATGGTTGCGATTGCTGAGCATCTTGAATCTAAGGGGCTTGGGAAAAGGACTGTGACGTACCGCTTGCGCGACTGGCTTATATCGAGGCAGCGTTATTGGGGAGCGCCTATTCCTGTTATATATTGCGAGACGTGTGGAACGGTTCCTGTTCCGGAATCACAGCTTCCCGTGCTTCTTCCGGAAGGAATAGAATTTTTGCCACACGGTATGAATCCTCTGGCAAAGATTGATTCGTTTGTAAATACGACTTGCCCTAAATGTGCAGCGCCTGCAAAGCGCGAGGTTGATACGATGGATACCTTTGTTGATTCGAGCTGGTATTTCCTCCGATACCTTTCTCCGAAGGATAATAATCAGCCGTTTGATAAAAAAAAGGTGAAGGAGTGGCTGCCGGTGGATCAGTATATTGGCGGTGTGGAACACGCCATTTTGCATCTTTTATATTCACGATTTATTACGAAGGCGCTTTATGATCTTGATTTCATCGGATGTAAAGAACCGTTTCACCATCTCTTTACACAGGGGATGATTATTAAGAATGGTGCGAAGATGTCGAAATCAAAGGGGAATGTAGTCAGCCCTGATGTACTTATCGAAAAGTATGGCGCGGATACTCAGCGTCTTTATACCCTTTTTATTGGGCCCCCGCAGAAGGATGCAGAATGGAACGACCGGGGTGTACCCGGAGCGCATCGGTTCCTGAACCGGCTCTGGCAAAAGGTTGTCGAATTTGAAGAGATTTATTCAAAGGTTGGGCGTACACAAATTGACCTGCAAAAACTTCCCCCGAAGGCAAAGGCAATTTATCGTCAAACGAATCAGACCATTAAAAAGATTACGGATGATTTAGACACTTCATGGCATTTTAACACAGCGATTGCCTCGATTATGGAATTATTAAACAATATTGATTCATTTAAGGTTGTTGTGCCGCGTAATACGGAAGAAGAATTGGACTTTCAGGTCTTTCGGCATTCCATGGAAACGATTTTGTTGCTTATTGCGCCTTTTGTTCCTCATATTTGCGAGGAATTATGGGAGGCGATGGGGCATAAACCCAGTATCTTCCATAATAAATGGCCAGAATACGACAAGGATGCGATTCAGGAAGAAGAGGTTGAGATTGTTATTCAGATCAATAGCAAGGTAAGAAGTCATGTTTCAGTGCCGGTGGATATCAGCGATAAAAAATTAAAAGAACGTGTTATGAAAGACGAACGTGTTATTTCATATATTGAGGGAAAGACATTGGTCAAGACCATTATTATTCCCAAAAAACTGGTGAATATTGTGGTGAGATAGGAAGTAGTTGCTCATACCGTGGATTCCTGAATGTAGAGCGAAGTACCACTTCACTCTACCTCGAAAAAAACGCCGAAGGCCTAACTCCATTCTCGTTCGCAAGTTCCAACTTGGGAACGCACGTGCCTTGGAAGCTCCTGCTTCCATTTAATAAAAAATATTGGGTTCAAAAGACGCCTTCAAATATCTTGTAACGGGGTTCCAATCTTTTTTAATATTCAAAACGTAGAGACGCACGGCCGTACGTCTCTACTTCAGCATAGGAAACTATCCAGGAAGGTATTAATGTCTTTTCGATAGATATTCTTTAGTTTACTTGAATCCTCTATAACAATTCGTACCTTTCTGGCATCCAGTTCATAAGAGTAGGCATGTCTAAACAGATGCCTGAAGGATCGCAGGTTATCTAATAGCGCATAGCTTTCCAGAGACACCAAAGAAGGTCTGATTCCTTCTATCGATATAGCCATGCGTTTCAATAATTCCACGTGGTATGAAGCTTTATTTGGAATATTGTTCTCGAAGGTATTTGCTACTATTTTGAAAAGATCTTCAAAAGCACAATAAAGATTGTGTAATTGATACGCAATACTTTCTATTCCTGTAAGTCTGTTTTCTTCCTGTCTTCGTTCATCCAGTTTGGCATAGATGTTTTCTATCTCTCTTATCTGCGCGTCTATATCGGCTTTCAATACTGTTAATTTCCCTTTATCCATTTCACCCCATCCTTCTTTATTTTTTCTATCAGCCTGTGTTCCTCTAGTTGTACCACATCTACATCTCTGCCAATTTCTCTTGAAATGACGGACATTGCTTTAAAAAAATACTCATCCTTTAGCCCAATAAAACCAATATCAACATCAGAGTTTTTTTGAAACCTATATGGCTTCGTTATCGAACCAAAGAGATAGGCTTCTTTAATAGGTATTTCATGGCTCAGCATATCAAATGTTTTAAATAATTTTTCTATCAACCGAAGTCGTAACTCTTCCCGTTCTTTTTTTTCTTGCTCAAGTATGCTATCAAGTAAAAATGTTGAAAATCTTTTACCCATTTTTCTATCTGTTTTGTTAAATAATTGTTTCAATATATCGTTTAAACTTTTCTTTAAATATCAGGCTATCAAAGCCTTCAGCATGTTTTCGAATCGAAAGCGGATCAAATATATTTTTATTATGTTCGAAAAACCTTACAGCCTCCAGGAGAGATTCTGTTGTTTGTTCTGTAAAAAACACCCCTGTTGGTGTTTCTGGCTGTTTTTGTTTCATTTTGAGTCTGGATTCAGAGTCAGGATAAATTCCACGTACGGTTTCCAGCACACCTCCCTTAGCATAGGCAATTACCGGTTTCCCGCATGCCTGTACTTCAAGCGGAACGATCCCAAAATCCTCAACTCCGGGGAAAATTAATGCCTTACAGTTTCTGTAGTAATCTTTCAACACTTCACTGGGCTGCCATCCAAGATATTTAATGTTATTCGTAGCCATACTTTTGATTTGTTTTTCTTCCTGCCCTCCGCCAATGATCACAAGGGGTAGTCCCAATTTTCCGAATGCCTCAATGGCAATATCAATTCTCTTGTAGGGGGCAAATGCTGATACTATGAGATAGTAGTCGCCTTCTTTGCGTTTGTCCAGTGGCGTATATAATGAACAATCCACAGGGGGATGAATCACCTTTGCGGTTCGCCGGTAATATTTTTTAATGCGATTTGCCACATTATAAGAATTGGCGATAAAATAATCCACCCGGCTGGAAGACGATACATCCCACATCCTCAGATAATGGGCAAAGATATTCATTGCCGTCCTTGTCATAAATCCCTTCTTGTTTTTCCCGAAATACGTATGGTAGTGTTCCCACACATATCTCATGGGGGTGTGGCTGTAGCATACGTGAAGTGCGGAAGGGGGAGTAATTATCCCTTTTGCGACACAATGGCTGCTGGAGATTACCAGGTCGTATGCTTCGATAGAGAAACTCTCTATCGCAAGGGGGAACAAGGGCAAATAGGCGCGGTAGTGCGTCTTTATCAGGGGTAATTTCTGTAGAAATGAAGTGTAGATAGTCCTGTTTTCTATTATGGGTGTTACGGAGCCAGGGATGTGGAGCAACGTGAATATATCTGATTGGGGGTAAAGTTCGCAGAGACATTCCAGAACTTTTTCCCCGCCACGCATGCCGGTGAGCCAATCGTGAATAATGGCAATTTTTTTCATATTATTTGACGTGCGATACTATTTTAAGAGACGTTAGTTCACCGCTAATTGTGAAATCCGAAATCCGAAACAAATTCTAATGACAAAATGATTTGAAATTCTAAACAAGTGCATCTTTCGCATTTGAAAATTAATATTCAATATGTTTTCAACGTAATAATGCCGGTTTATCGGTTGACGGCTATTATTTTACGAGATAGTATACTGAAAATTATAGAAGAAAGATAAAAATATATGGAGAAAGACAGTTATTTCCAGAAGGAAGTGGCCGATTATCTTGTCATGGATTAAAAATTATGAAACACCACAAGGTAGAACCAATATTTGCTGTTTGCATTAACAACGAAGATTATGAAGTATCGTTGGAATTGAGAAAAATTTACAAAGTTATCCATGGCGCTAAAGCGGCCGAACATCACTATATAAGAGTCATAGATGAATCAGGAGATGACTACCTATATCCTGAAGATTATTTTATTCTGAATATAATGATTGACGCTTAACGTTGCTCGTTATAGGATATTATCGTGATTAAATCGTTTAAAGACAAGGAGACTGAAAGAGTATACTACAGAGAAGTCTCAGGAAAACTGCCGAATGATATTCAGCAAAGTGCTTTAAGAAAGCTAAGAATGATAAATAATGCTACTAATATTAACGACCTGAGAATTCCACCGGCGAATCGGCTTGAAAAACTGAGCGGTGTTAGGTCTGGTCAATATAGTATAAGAATAAATGATCA
>MHYI01000232.1:0-6109 GCA_001828295.1 Planctomycetes bacterium RBG_16_41_13
AGGCAATTCATGAATTGCCTCTACAGCTTACGAATGCCGTCATTGTTAGAATTTTTCAAAAAGCTAAAGTGTTACAAAGTGTTACGTTTTTTGTCATTTTGAATTTGTTTCGTATTTCGACATTCGTATTTCGAATTTGGTTGCGGCCAAAGGCCGCGCCAAGTCCTTCGTGGTTATAAATATTATTTTCAGGTGAAATTTTGAGAGGATACGAAAAAGGACTCTTTGAAGGGGAAAAATGCCTTACGAAGCTATAAACAAGAGATGTTATGAAAAGAAACGCACGGTGTCAGAGTATGCCCTTACAGCATTGCAAATTGCCGAAGTAATGATTTTTATAAAATACAGGGAGTATATTGCTGACAAACATGTACTTGATATTGGATGTGGCGCAGGAAGGACGACTTTGCCGCTGGCGAGATTAAGCAAGCATTACATTGGCATGGATTTTTCTCTTGATATGATAGCACTCTGCAAGGAAAAATTCGCCATCGCCAATACAACTTTTCTCCATCATGACGCCAGAAATATGAAAATTTTTGAGGATGACACGTTTGATTTTGTATTATTCTCATATAATGGATTAGATTCTATGGGCAATAATAACCGGCTAAAAAGCTTAAAAGAAATTCACAGAATACTAAAAAAAGATGGTGTATTTGTGTTTTCTTCCCATAATAGAAATTACCGCCTTGAAAATTCCTTTCCCAGTATGTCCTTTACACCCTGCCCATACGTTCAGGCAAAACTCTTTGTAAAATATTTTCGCTCAGTGATTAATTTCTTAAAAAATAAAAAGCGGGAACAGTTTAACGAAACATACGCAATTATTAACGATAAGGCACATAGCTATGCTTTATTAACTTACTATATAGATAAAAACAATCAACTATTACAAAATAAAGGTATTGGACTCGAAACGGTGGAAATGTACGATATCTTTGGCAATACATTACATCCTGGCGATAGCGATAACCATAGCGCGTGGATTTATTATGTTACAAAAAAAACTTGAAGTCACGGGGAATATGGTATTAATCACGATCAGGACTACTTTCATGCCTCGTTGTGAGCGCTGCTCATGAGGGTTAAAATGGAAACGCTGGATGAAATAAGTTAACCCCTCCTAAAACAAGCGATGTTTTAAAAACCTCTTTTGTTTTAGGACTAATTAGTGTCCTGTATGACAAAGTTGGCGCCATCATTCTTTGAGGGGATGTATTCGCCAATAGGGCAAAGAGTCTTGCTCTCTTTTTCACATCGTATCAGAATCTTCCACAGCGCCTCGAGGCTCTCTTTTTCATGTTCCGTTTCAGGAATCATCTTTATTCTTGATTGGCTTTCAATAGAAATTTTCATGCAATAGCTCCTTGTAGTGATGATTATATAAATGGTGGAGACAAGGGGATTCGAACCCCTGACCTTCTCATTGCGAACGAGACGCTCTCCCAACTGAGCTATGCCCCCTCCCCTATTTCAATACAGGCTTAAAAGAAGGTATATTTTTTCTCAATATAACAATCTCTTGATTCAATTTCACTATTTTTTTGATAATTTTAAACATTATACATCGTTCACCCCTGTTGCTTATATTGATTTCTTTTTTGGATTGACATAAAGCAAAAGCTCTGATACCCTATGCCGCAAATAATATCGAAATTCACCCAATGCCCGCTATCGATGGCGGTAAGTTTGTGAAAAGCTGTGAGATAAAATATAGCGCGTGGTGTGGAGAATGCAGTTGAAGATCATGAATTTTGACGGGTATTGTTATCCTTATCGTGTAAAACGGTTTCGTAAAAGTGTACTATGATATATTTCTCACTTGCAATAGGCATTATTTTGATAATGTTTCTCAGTTTTGCCACGAATGGGCTGTGGGTGAAATATATCAATAACAAGTTTCTTAAAGGATTTCTCCTGCCTGGAGCTATTGTTCACGAACTTAGCCATGCTCTTTTATGTCTTATTACGGGAACCACCATCAGCGAACTTAATTTGTTTCGAACGGATAACACGGGGATAAAGTATGATAAACCAAAGGTTCCCTTTGTTTTCGACTTTATTATCACCTCTGCACCTCTTTTTGGCTGTGCGTTTTTCATCTTATTCATATCAGGTATTCTGTCCAATCCCATTCGCGTAAACAATGCATTTCCCGAAGAAATTCTTCTTTCATTTAACGGACTTTTCAATTTAATCCGGTATTTGCTTGATTCGGTATGGATTACGTTTCATTCTTTTCGCAGCCAGTTTCGTATAGAAGAAGTGCGGCATGTTCTGTTCCTTTTCGCTATCATTGTATTTACCGTATCAATGTCCCCGCATAAACAGGATTTTAAATATCTGATACCTGGATTTGCCATTCTTTTTGCCATTCTTTTCTTTCTTGAAAAGTTTGGTGTGTCTTTGCTAAAGAATTCCTGGTGGAGTTATTTTATAAAAGAGCTGTGGACAATAACCACGCTCTCCATTTCCGTCCTTGCGACACTCCTTTTTTTTACTTTAATCATTATGGGATTCATAAAAGGGTACCGGCTGACGTTTGGACAAAAAGGGTCGAACAAATAATTTTAAAGAGATTCATTTTAGCACATTCCCTACCCCCCTCGGATATGTGTACGTGGCAAAAACAGAAGAAGGCATTTGCAGAATAGCATTTCCGCTCACTTCCATGCATGATTTACCCCGCCATGACCAATGTGCAATCTATACAAGACTTCACGAAAATGATGCTTTACTGAAACACGAAATAGCTATTTTAAAAAAATATTTTGAAGGGAAAAAGGTTGTATTTGATTTTTCGCTTGATTTAAGCATCGGAACTTTTTTCCAGAGGAAGGTATGGAACAAACTGAGGGAAATTCCCTATGGTGAATGCCGTTCTTACAAATGGGTGGCAGAACAGATTGGTAATCCAAAAGCTGCGCGGGCAGTAGGGATGGCAAACAATAAAAACCCTTTACCTCCCGTCATTCCCTGCCACAGGGTTATAGGAACAAATGGTAAATTAACGGGATATGCAACTGGGATTCACGTCAAGCAATGGTTGCTGGAAATGGAACACGGTGCTAAATCTTTTCAGATGAAACGCCGGGATAGTGTTTAATGAGCGGTGCATCGTCACGTATGATGTGTTTGCTTTTCTTTAACTCTTCACGCAAATATTTTGGCAAGTTGAAAAGCGAATGATGGGTAATGCTGTCATAATAGCGTAATGCTGAATTAACCCGATTCCCGATTCTGAAATCGATTTCTTCGCCGGTAATGTCTAAATTCCCCAGATTGTGCGTTGCGAGGGTAAAACCCCACAGGCATGCATATGACGGTATGTAGGTGGTGTAAGGAAATACATGCGGGAATACTTCGTTTAGCGTATGGAATATGCCGGAAAACAGGTCATTGTCCGTAATAGAAACGGCACCGGACTGAACGACGACTATGCCGTCCTTCCGGAGCCTGCCTGCGGCAAGCTGATAAAATTCCCTCGTAAAAAGCATGGCGGAAGGGCTGCCGCCAACGGGATCATTTACATCAATAATAATAACATCAAATTGTTGCTCTGTATTCTCCAGATATTTCCTTCCGTCTTCAATAATAAGCGAGGTGCGTTCATCATCAAAAGCCCCTTCATGAAATGAGGAGAGGCTTTTTTTCGCACACGAGATTACCTCGTCATTGATGTCAACCATTACCGCTTTTTTTACCGATTTATGGCGAAGCGTTTCTCTCAGGGTTGCGCCCTCACCTCCTCCAATAATAAGGACGCTTTGCACCTCCGGATGCATTATAAGGGATGGTTGCACCAGGGATTCATGATACACATACTCATCTGCCTCAGCCGACTGGAATTCATTGTCAAGTATAAGGCATTTGCCAAAACTATAGGTATCAACAACGATTATTTTTTGATGTTTTGATTCTGCCTGGTACACAATGTTTTTGAATGCCAGTTTATGAAGTTCATAGTCGCTGAAATAATCATCTATCCAGTTTAAGGGTAATTTTTCCATGGTTATTTTGTAATAAAGATTGATATTGATCAAGGGTATATTGACGGCGAACTGTTTCGGCCTCATGGAGAAGAAAATCGCCTCTTCTTAATTCCATAGTAAAGGTTTCTTTTGCATGAAATGCCTGCGAAATGTACAAGGCCGCGTTATGAGGATTCATAGTGCTCCCGCACAAAAAAATATCCACCGCAGCATATTCGTGCTCCGGCCAGGTGTGAATTGATATGTGTGATTCAGCCAGGATAGCGATCCCGGTAATACCATAAGGGCTAAAATGATGGCATATAACGTCGACCAATGTTGCATTCGAAATTTCGGTTGCTTTTTTAAGGATGTTTTTCACTGAGGAGACATTGTTAATAATGTCTCTGCTGCAACCCTTCATTTCCAAAATAACATGTTTCCCCAATAGAGCCAACGGTCACCTCTCCTTTCCCTGTATGATTTTTGCAGGCATTGTGGTTTATTGTTTGCATAAACGGCTTTTAAAAATAGTTTACAAAAACGGTATTTTCAGGAAAATGCTCTTTGGTTTTGGTATAAATTATTTGTACTGTTGCTATCCTGTTTTTCCCCATTTTATCATCAACTATGTCAGGATACACCCCGATTAGACAATGTTTAAGCGTTAAGTGAAATGCAGGAAAATCTGTAAAAAATCCAATTTTAAATGGATACATTTCTGTTGTCAAGGAATGAATATAACGCAAAAGAACCATTTGCAAAAGAAATATTTTGACTATCAAAACGTTGCAAGATATATTCTAATGCGCTCATGAAACATCCATTAAAGAAAAAACCTATCGAAAATCCTTGCAGCTATCACTTTGTCGGTATCGGCGGCATTGGAATGAGTGCCATAGCGCAGGTATTGAAAGAACTGGGACACCATGTCAGCGGTTCTGACAGGAATTTTGATAAACAAATTGCGGTTCATATATTTTCAAAACTTTCCTTCCTTGGCATCACCCTGACCCCCCAGGATGGTTCCGGCATTAACGAGGCAACGAATGTTGTAATTGTTTCTTCCGCAATAGAGGAGCAAAATCCGGATATTAAGAAGGCGCTTTCCCTCAATAAAAAAATTACAACACGTGCCAACCTTCTTGCCGAAATGTTTAATACTAAATTTGGAATTGCCATTGGAGGAACGAACGGGAAGACTACCGTTAGCAGTATGGTTGGTTATGTCCTGGACCATGCGGGAATGTCTCCCACGATAATCGTGGGAGGATGTATTAAAAATTATCTGACGCCAAACTTTCTGGGCAATGCAAAGGTAGGCACCTCTGATATTGTTGCTATTGAGGCGGATGAAAGCGACGGGAGTATCGTTAATTACACACCAAAAATCTCCATAATTACAAATATATCAAAAGACCATAAACCGATTGAAAGCATCTCAAAATTGTTTGAAATATTTTCTCAAAATACACGGGATGTGCTTATTACTAATGATGATTGTCCGGAACTAAAAAAAATACCTTTCGGACACAAGAATACCCTAACGTATGGCTTAAAAAAATCCGCGGACATTTATGCTTCCAACATGGTAAACAAACCATACCAATCAACATTTGACGTCGATGGCCAATCCTTTGAATTAAAGCTACCTGGAATTCATAACGTATCAAATGCATTGGCCGCAATTTCCGTAGCAAGGTATATGAACATAAAGGATAATGAAATTGCCGCCGCATTGTATGAGTATAAAGGCGTACAGCGGCGGATGGATAGTATCGGGGAATACAATGGCATAAAGGTGATAGACGATTTCGCCCATAATCCTGAAAAAATCGCAGCGGCAATAAGCGCAATAAAAATTGGGGGGAATAGGGTAATTGCCGTTTTTCAGCCCCATGGATTCTTTCCCGCTTGTTTTATGAGAGAGGAACTGATAAATGCATTTATACAATCACTTTCCCCAAACGATATACTATTTATGCCTGAAATCTATTATATTGGCGGTTCGGTGAGTAAAGAGATTTCCTCTGCAGACCTTATCCGCGAAATAGGGAAAAGTGGCAGAAATGCATTCTTTGTTGAAAAAAGAGGGGATATTATTCCGGAGATCGTAAAAACAGCAAAAAAGGGGG
>MHYI01000232.1:6126-7895 GCA_001828295.1 Planctomycetes bacterium RBG_16_41_13
GCAAAAAAGGGGGACTGTATATTGGTAATGGGCGCAAGGGATAACACCTTGGCCGACTTCTGTCACGAGATCTTGCATACACTTCAGAAAAGTATGCCGTATTGCTGAAAATTACCTTTTTGATGGAAAATATTACGAGCATGTACTAAATAAGGAGGTTTTACGGTGAAAATATTTTGTAAATATGTATTTATTGTTTTTTTCGTTCTTTTTCTCTTCTCTGTTTCAAGTTATGCCAATAACACTAAATTTAATGGGACATATAGCGGCAACCTGAGTAACGGTATGGAATTTTCCTTTACCTTTGGCAATGATAAAAATAGTAAAAATGACGGTAATTATATCTATCTCCCAAAGAATAATTCTTTTCACGTATACGAAGGAGTTGATGATGATAATGATACATTTACTGTAACGATTATAATAAAAGGCAGAACCATTTATTATTCCAAAATAGGCCAATACGATACAAAGCCTGATTATGGTTGGGCGGATTATATTAAAATGAAATTTGATAAAAAATATAATTCCGTAAGATTAAATGGATTTGAGATTGTAGAAGATGATTCGGGAGATGCTGACGAAACAGCAATAAAAGGCACCTTGTATGAAGAATAATGGTTAAAAAACAAAAAATGCCCTGATGACAAAAGAAGAATAACAATGTATAAAAGCGGAGAATTTGGTCGTATCTGTGGTATAGAAAAATAGCCTGATATCTTCTCTTAAAAGAAAAATACCAGGCTATTTCCAAATCTCCTCCAAAACCTATTTTTCGTTAGGGAGAAGGATACTGTGTTATTTTCCCAAAGGCACATTGCGGCAAAAAACCCTTTTTTGTGCAAGGCTAACGTTTATCTGCCCAATATCTACTATACAAAATTAATTTGTACCTCAAAGATTGAGTGTGTTTCGATTATGATGAATGGGCGTTTTTTTTAGCAAGGCAATAATATGTAAAGAATTCACTACATATTGCAAATCTTTTTTAATTGACGGATTTAACTTAACTGAAACTTCTCTAAAACTCCCCTCACTTGCAAAACGTAATATTCTGTTTTTCATATTGAATGACTCCGGTATATTCTATAAAGTTAAAGCATGTTTTTTGTAGTATTGTTTAATTTGTTAAATGCGCAATGTACATGCCAAATAAGGCACACATATGATTCTTTGGCAAAAAGATGTAGTTAACTATCCAATAATACAATGGTTATGGCATAAGTTCATCTTCTGTAGCCGTATTTATAAAACGTTAATTTTTAAACAGTGTATATAAAAATGACTCACCCTTCGTTTAAGAAAAATTATATACCTTTTGTCTTATCTGGAATATTAGTTTAAATGAATACGGAAAATAAGGGATTTTTATCATGGTTTTTACAAAGGATCACTGCCTTGTTGCTGGTATTGGGCATATCGGTGCATTTCTTTTTATTTCATTTTAGTCCAAGTCGTTATGCTTCACGCTATTATGATGAGATTGTCAATCGTTTTTGTTCTCCTGGGTGGATTGCCTTTAACATTTGTTTGCTTGCATTAGTAATATTCCATGGTTTGAACGGAATCTGGGGGATTTTTGCTGATTACAACTTTAAAAGGAAGTCTGGTGATCTATTCAAACAAGCTTTATGGTTTATAGGAATGGTTTTATTTGGCACAGGAGTGTATATACTTATTTGGTTTGCCAAAGGATTAATAGTACCTTAAAAGCTATTTCTTTGCACACTTCCATTCGTCAGTGCGTGCTTTTTGGCAAAATATTTAAT
>MHYI01000232.1:8004-15099 GCA_001828295.1 Planctomycetes bacterium RBG_16_41_13
GTACATCGTACATCGTACATGGAATTGCCGTGACGTGTAGCATTTGCACTGTTTTTTGAGTTTTGTTGATGATTACACAAAAATTAAAAGAAACCCTTTATGATCTTTGGAGAAATAAAAACATTGGCATGGCTGCCTTTTGGGCACATCGTGTTTCAGGCATATCGCTGACACTGTTTTTATTCCTCCACATATGGACACTAAGCGCAGTCTTTCGCGGCAAAGATGCGTATGATTACACAATTAGTAAGTTTGATACAGATTTTGGCTATATTTTTCAATATATTTTACTTTTAACAATAGCATTTCACCTGCTTAATGGAATACGGATTACCATTATGGATTTCTGCAGGTTTACCCGCAGCCAGAAACAAATGCTGAGACTTGCTATCTTCATTCTCTTTATAATCGCAGTTATTGGTTTTTATTCGGTAGTCCTGTAAATACATAATGAATGCATTAGATGTTTCTTTTCAAAAAACTACATTGTTGCGGGAAATTAAATACCGTATTGCCGTACCTATTTGGGGCGGGGAGTTGCCATGAAACGACATGAAGTTATTGTTGTAGGCGGGGGATTAGCAGGTTTAAGGGCGGCCATTGAAGTAAATCGCCACAACGTTAAAGTCGCAATAATTTCCAAGGTACATCCCCTGCGATCTCATTCTATTGCGGCACAAGGGGGAATAAATGCTCCATTAGGAAACCATTTCCGCGGGATATATGACAACTGGGAAAAGCATGCATTTGACACCGTAAAGGGGAGTGATTATCTGGCGGATCAGGATGCAGTTATACGGATGACAAAAGATGCGGCAGCTCGTATTTATGAGTTGGAGCATTGGGGATGTCCTTTCAGCAGGACGGCGGAGGGGCTGATCGCGCAAAGGCCTTTTGGCGGATCAGGATTCCCGCGGGCTTGTTATGCCTCAGACAAGACAGGACATGCATTGTTACATACCCTGTATCAACAAATCATTCAATTGAAACATGCATCAGAACGGGAAGAAGTGGTGATGTATGATGAATGGCTGGTTACAGACCTGGTAATCGAAGAAGGCATTTGTGTCGGTGTCATTGCGATGGATATCATTAGCGGGGAAATTGAGGCGTTACAGGCCGGAGCAGTAATTTTTGCAACGGGAGGGTCTGGGAGGATATATGGCAATACAACAAATGCTTTGATTAATACAGGACTGGGCATGGCAATCCCGTATTGGGCTGGCGTGCCATTGAAAGACATGGAGTTCATTCAATTTCATCCCACAACTACTTTGGGGAAAAATATTTTAATCACCGAAGGGTGTCGCGGAGAAGGTGGATTTTTGCTGAATAATAAAGGAGAGCGATTTCTTGAAAAATATGATGATTCCCGAAAGGATATGGAAATCGCGCCCAGGGACATTATTGCAAGAAATATCGTAAGAGAAATTATGGCTGGGTATGGCTATGATGATAGTTATGTGTTTTTGGATTTAAGGCATTTGGGAAAAGAGAAAATTTTACAGAGGCTACCCGGCATAAGAGATATATGCATGGAATTTATTGGTATAGACCCTGTTGATTCCCTTATACCAATTAAACCAGGTCAGCATTATACTATGGGAGGGATTGACTGCAATACCGAATGTGAAACGAAAATAAAGGGATTGTACGCCGCGGGAGAAAGCGCCTGCATCAGTGTCCATGGAGCTAACAGGTTGGGCGGAAATTCATTATTGGATACTATTGTGTTTGGCGCAATCGCAGGAGGGAATGCCGCTAAATACGTGCAAAATTCAGAGAGGCAAAAAAGTGAAAATCGCCTCAATGATGTTTTAAGGCTCACGAAACTAAACATCGACAAAATGGTTGAATCAACAGGCACCGAAAAACCGGTAACAATTAAAAATGAACTCAATAAAATAATGGATGCTAAAGTGGGAATTTTTCGCAATGCCCCTGACTTGCTGGCGGCAGTATGTGAAATAAAAGCATTACAGGAGAGGTATCGACAAATTAAATTAGATTATACGGGATCTCGGGTAAATTTAGGGTTGGTTTGGGCATTGGAGCTGAAGGGGAATTTAGATGTGGCGGAAGCGTGCATAAGGGGCGCATTGGCACGGGAAGAAAGCCGCGGCGCTCATTTTCGGACGGATTTTCCCGGAAGAGACGATACAAATTGGCTAAAACATACATTGTCTTATTTTACAGAAGAAGGGGGCAGGCTTGATTATGCTCCGGTAAATATAGGACCATTTGTACCAAAAAAGAGGCAATATTAAGGCGCGCATGCGATCCTAAAACAACACACACAAAGTCAAACTAAGCGATACTACAGTTTGATATAATAAGTATAGAAAGCTCTTCAGTAAACTATTTGTTAACAACAACAGACTTCCACGGGAAAATAAAGAAGGGGCGCCTGTTTTGGACACCCCTTCTTTTCTCATTATCAAAGATGAGTATTGTATTTATTCTTTAACAGGCGATCACTTCTTCTCTTTTATCTCTTCTATCGTTGTTTCGCCTTCCAAAGTTATAAAATCTTTAAATTTTTCAAACTTTTTATCTTTTAGTCCTTTTACTTTTATAATATCCTCGGTTGTTTTGAAAGGTCCTATTTTTGTTCTATGTGCAACTATTTCTTTTGCCAATTTTTCACCAATGCCCGGCAACATTGCCAATTGTGCCTCAGTTGCCGTATTAATGTTTACATGCCCTTGCAGCTTCGTCTTTGCAAAACTAATTTTACTCTGACCTACGATAAAGGCTACTGCAAACATTAACAAAACTACCATTACGCGTTTTTGCACTCTATGCATTAACATTCCTCCTTTAAAAAAAACTTAAAAAATAAAAGTCACGATTTATACTTGTTTTTGCCAAAATATTTCCGCGTTGCAAAATAGTTATTCCTTCTCCTTCTTATCTCTTAGTGATTCAATTACTTCGTCAACCAAACCATATTCTTTTGCATCATGTGATGACATGTAAAAGTCGCGGTCAACGTCTGCCTCTATCCGTTCCAAAGGCTGCCCTGTATGTTTTACAAGGATTTCGTTTAAACATTTTTTCATTTTCAGAATTTCTTCCGCCTGGATGCTAATGTCCGTCGCAGTACCCCGCATTCCTCCCCAAGGTTGATGCAACATAATACGTGTATGGGGGAGTCCAAATCTTTTGTTTTTTGTGCCACCTGCAAGGAGAATAGCAGCCATGCTGTATGCCTGCCCAATACAGAAAGTAGCAACATCGCATTGTACAAATTGCATCGTGTCGTAAATAGCTAAACCCGCAGTTATAGATCCTCCAGGCGAGTTAATGTAAATATTAATGTCCTGATTTTTGTTTTCATTCTGTAGAAAGAGTATCTGTGCTATAACTAAATTTGTTAACGTATCTTCAATGGCTGATCCGATAAAAATTATACGATCTTTAAGTAGCCGCGAGAAAATATCATAATGTCTTTCTCCATGCCCTGTTTTTTCCACAACATACGGAACAAAAAGCGCCCCTTGTTTCATTTGTGGCGAAACATCCGGAAACTCACCATTTTCTAAACGCGATAAATAATCTTTATACACAAAAACTCCTTTAGGTTAATAAATCAGAAATTATTTCGCTGTTTCCTATTCGATTTTTGCTTCCTTTAATAAAAAAGCCACTGTCTTATCTTCCCGCATTTCGTTCCGCAAATAAGATAAGTTTCCCTGTGTTTCCAGTTGTTTGCGGACAACTTTTTTATCTGTATTGTAAGAATATGCAATTTCCACTATTCGTTGTTCAACTTCGCTTTCAGTAACAAATATTTTTTCTTTTTTCGCAATATGCTCAAGTATGAGCGATGCCTTTAATTCTTTCATTACAGACTCTTCTGAAGCGCTTTTTATTGATTCAGTTTGTTTTTGAACCTCTTCAAACGGAACACCTCTTTTTACCAAATCAAGCTGATGCTTATATACCCTTTCTTCTGCATGTTTGTTAATAAAGTCCTTCGGCAGGTCAAATTGTGTTTGAGCCAAAAGTGTATCAAGAATCTGCGTCCTCAAATCGTTTTCTGCCCAGATATTCTTATTTATTTCCAGGCGCTTTCGGGCATTTAATTTTAAGTCTTCCTGCGATTTAAAATTTAAGGTTTTGGCAAAATTCTCATCTATTTCCGGAGGGCTTAAACGTTTTATCTCATTAACTACAAGTTTTATACTTGCTTCTTTTCCGCGATATTCTTTTATGGTGAACGTATCAGATAATACAACATTAATCGTACATGTAGCACCTGTTGTATTTCCTTTTAAATATTTTACTAAACCGGGTATTTCCGTATGAGCAATTTTGCTTCCGTCCACAACGCTGACTTCTATGTCATTGTCTTCGAAAACAGTTGTGCCATTTACTTCAACTTTGCAGTCACAAATAATAAGATCCTTTTCTTCTATACCTCCACCACCAACAACAGTAAATTGTGCTTTTTGCAGCGCCAATTCTTTTAGGAGCTTATCGATTTCTTCATCAGACACATCGACCGCTTTCTTTTTTAACGGTAAGCACTTATATTGACTTACTTCAAATACGGGCAAAACTTCAAGCGTAACGTCAAAGGTGAGCGGTTTCCCGATTTCAAGATTCAAATTTCCGAAGTCAGGGTCAAATTTAGGTTCGCCTACAGGTTCGATTTTATTTTCTTCTAACGCCTTTTCATACGATTCGCTTACGAGGGATTGCTTTACATCCTCTTTGATTTGGGTTTCGAATCGTTTCTCAACCAGTTTTCTGGGCACGTGCCCTTTTCGAAAACCGGGAAGCTGGACAGTGCTACATGCTTCCAGCGTCTTTTTCTCGAATTCGCTTTCTATTGCTTCTTTGGGAATTTCAAACTTTAAAAGTTTCTTACAAGGCCCTGCATTTTCGATTGTTATATTCATGATTCATTATTCCGTATTCTAACACTTGCTAAAAAATTGGAGCGGGTGATGGGGCTCGAACCCACGACATTCACGTTGGCAACGTGATGCTCTACCACTGAGCTACACCCGCTTTTTATATTCGCATATTTATGCGAGGGGGGGGAATCGAACCCCCACACCGTTAAGGTACAAGATCCTAAGTCTTGCGCGTCTGCCAGTTCCGCCACCCTCGCAGACCTCTGTTTAAAATCAAGAAATAAAATTTCTCAATTAAAATTACAACTGCGGCATAAAAATGTGTCAACCGAACGAACAGCAATTACGTTTAAATACTTCTTGCAATTTTGAAAAACCAGTATCGCGTTTCACCAAAACAGAGATCTATTGTTTTCCATTATAAACGACGACTGAGCAGTCTTAAATCTTACATTTGCAAGGTATTGAGTTTTCAATGCCCTCATCGTAATGGCGCTGTTTTAATTTTAAAGAAACGATATACCAGACGTACTAAAACGGCAATCTTATTGGTGCGCCCTGGAGGGATCGAACCTCCGACCCACTGATTAAGAGTCAGTTGCTCTACCATCTGAGCTAAGGGCGCAAAAGGGTATTGAAAAAATTAAGAATGGCGCGCCCGGCAGGACTTGAACCTGCAACCTTTGGATTCGAAGTCCACCACTCTGTCCAATTGAGCTACGAGCGCAAAAAAAACGCAATGCCGGCGCAGTCGTTCATACATCAAAATTGGACAATAAAACAAAGTCGCAATTATATAGAAGATAGGACAAAAGTCAACCTGATTTCACCCCGCAAAAATTCTATCACGAAATAAATATGGCGTCCAAAACCGCTAATAGACACTAATGTATTTAAAACGCCGGTTCGTTTATCATTAAAGAATAACGAAAGATGTATCAATCAGGAATTGAAAAATGGGGTGAACGACGGGATTCGAACCCGCGACCCTTAGAGCCACAGTCTAATGCTCTAACCAACTGAGCTACGCTCACCACAAATGTATGTAAGGCTTAGCTGAAATGAATATGGCGCGCCAGGAAGGATTCGAACCCTCGGCCGCCGGATTAGAAATCCGATGCTCTATCCATCTGAGCTACTGGCGCAAAAACCGCAAACACAACAATATCAAAAATTTGCGACATACCCAAAAAATTTACTACTGGTGCAAACTACAGAAAAAAAGAATAAAAACGCTGTATTTTTTACCGAAATGCCGTAATAAAGCGCAGTAAAACAAGCCTGTTGGTATTTCGGTAAAATAGGTACATTTGCTTTTTTTGCATAATTCGAAGATTTTATATAATTAATTGCCTTGAAGCAAGAAAAAAAACAAAAGAGAGGGAATGGGGGGCAACCTCTTCCACCTGTCATTTTTATTTTTGGGACAGCCTGCATGGCGGTGGCGTAACGGCGGTCGCCCTGCAATCTTTTTCAATCCCCGAATAAATTTCTCCGCTCCACAAGACAGACCTTTTCAATGTTTCCCTGTAACGGAACTCCACCCCAAATGATTGAAGTCTGCAAGTAGTAAGTTATTTTGTGAAAAACGATTACTGATATTTTTAAATTTTTTACATATACTATAATACGCCGAAAAGAGATATAGATACGGACAATATCACATGGATTTTTAAGGATCAAGCTAATTTTGCCATAAAAACAAAAATATTAGTGACTACAAATTAAAATATAAAACATATTGAATATTAAATATTTACAGAATTACAGCAGGGAGAACTTCCGTTACAAATGGCCTTTTGAGGATAACAACGTATTTAATTCACAACAAAATCCGCCAAAAAAGCAGCATCTGCAACCACAACCAAATGGGTTGTCTGGAGAATCTGAATATCTTGCAATGTTTCAACCGCAAGTTGGTTTTGGATTTTAAATTCCTTTTTTGTTCTTTGGCAAAATTTTTTAGTAAATTATGGCTTTATTGCTACAATATGCTCCGGGTCGTCTTTATAAACAAGCATGGCAAAGACAAAGCAATGGCCTATAGTATATCCATTAGCAGTCTTAAATTTCTGTAAGTTACAGAGTTTCTTACCCCGTTTCACTTTGTATGTGTAAATACAAAAGGTTAATTAAATCATAGATGGAACATGGATAAAAATATATGGTGGGCATCGCCCACTATATAAATGGTTCAATCCATTGGGCAATTTAGGATGTATATAATTCA
>MHYI01000233.1:0-5025 GCA_001828295.1 Planctomycetes bacterium RBG_16_41_13
GCTCCTACCAATACGGTTTTTAAGAATATCAAGTCGTTTGATTTTGCTTTGCAAAATCAAACCTAATTTAAAAGTATGTTTCCTTTTTCAATTACTCATTAAGCCCAATGAAAGAAACTCTATTAAAGAAGCGTTTTGATAACACCATGTCATCGTTAGCTACGATTATGGACCAATATGGAGGAGAGAACCTTTCACACGCAAAACATGTTGCAATAATTGCTACCGCCCTTTCGGAGGTTGTAATGCCGGACAAAAGGGACATCGTCTTTTATTCATCTCTTCTTCATGATATCGGCGCCCTTGTCTTTGGTAAGCATATTTTGAATTTTCCATCCAAAGATAAACAAAAGGAGAATGTAAATATCTTAAACCATCCAGTTGTAAGCGCAGAAATTATTTCGAAGATATGCGCAATAAAGGATGCGAGTGATTATGTTATAAATCATCATGAGTGTTACGACGGCAGTGGATATCCTAAAAACCTAAGTGGTAATAACATTCCTTTAGGAGCCCAGTTGATTCACATCGCCGATTTAATTGACAATTATATGTATAATGAAAAAAATAATCTTAATAACCTGCACGATCAACTATCATCATGGAAAGGACATGAATTTAAACCGGATTTGCTAAATGCTGTGTTAGATTTAACTAATGGTAAACGGCAACTTTTAGGAAAAATTTACGATAAAAACAATGGTAACGAAATATTTTCAGATGTGATGAAATCAGTCAAGCCATACTGGGTAGATTCTAAATACTTCTCACAAAATTTTGTAAAAGTAATTTCATATCTTTTTGGCAGGATTACCGACACGAAATGTGGGCAGGTTACGCAGAATCATACAGGCTATGTATCTTTTCTAAGTGAAAAAATTGCAACTAATCTTGAATTGCCGGATTTGGAAATTGAAAAAATTAAGTCGGCGGCCTTTCTGCTGAATGTTTGGAAAATATTTATGATAAACGATGTGTTAAAGAAGGATTACTTTACTACTTCCGAAAAACATATACTATCTCCCTCCCTATCGCTGGCAAGAGAGTTTCTAAACAATATAGAGATATTTAATGGTATAGCAAATATCGGTATTTCTTTCTTTGAGCGGTATGACGGTAATGGATACCCGTTCGGCTTATCCGGTGAAGACATACCTATAGGCTCAAGAATTTTAAGTGTGGCTGATATCATGGTTAGCATGCTTTCAGGATTGCAATACCAGGGACCATCCTGCAAAGAGAATATAATTATTCAGTTAGAGCGATGTGCCGGCACACAGTTTGACCCTAAAGTGGTAGTTGCGGCTATGGCAATATTGGATAATAAAGAAATCATTGATGAAATCACAGGAAAAAAGGCATCAAATGATTTCAAAATAATTTTAGACGGCCTTTGTAAGTCTCATAAAGAAGAAGCAAAAAACAGTGTATCACTCGAATTGGCTAATTTGAACGTTTTTCAGAAGTCCAGACCTAAACTTGGTCGAATTTTGGTGGAATTAGGAATGATTACAGAAGAACAATTAATCACAGTTCTTGCTGAAAACGAAAAAGAAAACATTGGCCAAAGCCTCCTTAAATTGAATTTCATTTCCACACGGGATATCGCCATTGCTTTATCAATACAGTCGGGAATTGAAATGATAGAATTACATAATTATTCTATCGACCATGATGTTTTAGAACTGATTCCGGAGGCTATTGCCCGGAAATATAAGATGCTTGCCGTTTCCTATCGAAACGGCAGATTACAGGTAGCCCTGGCTAATCCTTACGATGTCGTGGCTATTGATGAAGTAGGGGAAATTACCAGGATGGAAACAATAGATGTATTAATTGCCAGTGAAGAGGAAATCGTAAAAACCTTAGATAAAATTTACGGGAAAGACGCTAAAATAGAGGTTCAGGGAATCGAACCCTCACCAGGTGAAACGGATCACGAGGGAAAAGAAACTTCAAGTATTATTGAGGCAAAGGTGAACGATATAACATCGACGGTCGAACTCGTTAACCACGTTATTCTGCAGGGTATAAAAAATGAAGCAACCGATATTCACATTGAACCGGAGGAAACCTGCATCAGAATACGGTACAGGATTGACGGCATTCTTCACGAGAACCCTTCCTCCTTAAGAAAAAATCTTCAATCGGCCGTTATAACACGCATTAAGATTATGTCAGGCTTGGACATATCCGAAAATCGCATTCCACAGGATGGCCGTGCAGAATTCAATGAAGAAAACAGAAAAATAGATATAAGGGTCTCCACCTTGCCAGGGATATTTGGAGAGAACATCGTTATGCGTATCCTGGATAACAAAAAGACGATGGTAGGTTTAGGCAAATTGGGTTTTTCCCCTCAAATGCTTGGTCTGTATGAGCAGGCGCTCGCTAAACAGAATGGGATTATATTAGTTACCGGTCCCACAGGATCGGGGAAAACAACAACCCTGTACTCTTCTATTACGTATTTAAACTCAAAAGAAGAGAATATTATAACTCTTGAAGATCCGGTAGAGTATTTGCTGCCGTCCATTCGCCAGATACAGATCAATCCAAAGTCCGGTCTTACGTTTGCCACGGGACTAAGATCTATTTTAAGGCAGGATCCGGATGTGATCTTTGTTGGAGAAATAAGAGACGTGGAAACTATGGGATTGGCAGTACAATCTGCGCTCACCGGACACCTGGTTTTAAGCACACTTCACACAAACGACGCCCCCAGCGCTATTACCCGTCTTATCGATATGGGTACCGAAAACTTTTTGTTGTCCTCAACCATGCTAGCCGTATTAAGCCAGAGATTAGTAAGAATTATTTGTACAAACTGTAAGGTTACTTATACTCCGGATGCAAAATTTCTTGATGACGTGGCATGGAAAGGGAAAAAAACAACATTTTACAAAGGGCGGGGATGCAAAAAGTGTAATAAAACCGGTTATAAGGGAAGAATTGGTATCTTTGAGCTTTTAATGGTTTCCCCCAAAGTTAAACAACTCATTATGCAAAGCGCAGATAGCGGTACAATTAAAGATTTAGCCAGAAAAGAAGGTATGGAGACGATGTTAGAAAACGGCTTGAAGAAAGTGGAACAGGGTATTACGACTATAGAAGAAATTATGCGCGTTATAAGCTAATGTGTTAATAAGAAAACAAATGGCGAATTTTACCGTTGAGGAAATAAAGGAGTATGTAATAAGCTTTTTATCCCGATACGGAGTACCCACAACCAAAATTAAATTTAACCACGAAGCCGCGGAAAATACTTCCATAATGTGGAAGGACGGGACGATGTACAATGTGCCTTGAAATAGATAAAAAGTTACGGATATTTGAAGCAGTGCTTTCAGAAATGACAGAACTTGTATTCATCGGCGATGCAAACGGAAACATTTTATATGTAAATAAGGCATTCCAGGCGATTACAGGATATAAGTCTGCAGATATCGCTGGAAAGTCATTTGCGTTTTTTCTTGACGGAGAAAATCTGAAAAGGGCGATGGATAACTACGCTATGACATTGAAGGGGAAAAACTCGGAATATGAGTTATGTTTTAACAATACCGGAATTTTATATGAATATAAAAACATTCCATTGAAGGATGAAAAAGACCATATTATTGGCGTTATTGGTATTGCCAGCGACGTTACCGAGTGGAAGCAGATAAAGAAAGAACATAGATTGCTCAACGAATTAGAGGATCAATTCTTGGGTAATCACACAAAAGAGCCGGCAAAGATAAGTGATGAACTGCAGATGCAGATTGTTCAACACAAACGGGTGGAAGAAGAAAGAAATAACAAAATTAATAGTCTACAGTCTTTGATTGATTTTTCCAACCTTATGAATAATGAAGTGCTGGAAGCGGAGATCGTTAAACATACAAGCCTGATCTTAAAAAACAAGTTTAAGTCCGATATATTGTCTGTATTGATGCTGAATAATCAGAAGAATGTGCTCAACGCATCTGCGGTAATTCCCGCGATGCCTTTAGATAAATTTGCCAGGAAGGAACTTTTTTTAAACCCGTCATTATGTAATGTAATAAAAACGGGACAAGCGTTCCTGGTAAAAGATATTGACAAAGATATTCCTTGCGATTGTTTGCTTTATAATGTCGGAATGGGTGGCTACATGTGTCTTCCTCTCATAGCAGGCGGGGAGACCATCGGGGTTGTCCAGATGATAAAGAAAGAAAACGGCTATTGGGACAACGCCGAGACTCACAGGCTTATATCTGCATACATAGGCCTGGTGGCAAACGCCATACACAGAGTAAGACTCACCAATATCACGAAACTTGCGGCTATAACAGATGCGCTTACCGGGGTGTATAACAGGGGGTATTTTGATGATATGCTGGAGAAGTTTTTGGCGTTGGCAAAGAGAAATAATGAGCCGCTCAGCGTCCTCCTTGCTGACATAGACTACTTCAAGAGTATTAACGACACCTACGGACACCTTGCAGGAGATATTCTGCTTCAAGAGGTGACAAAGAGCATTTCACACACACTCAGGAAGTCTGACACTGTATCCAGATACGGTGGGGAGGCGTTTGCCATTATACTGCCAGCAACGGACATGATGTCCGCCATAGAGAAGGCAGAAAAAATCCGCAAGTATGTGAGAACAATCGAATTTGATAAAGTAGTGACAGGGAAATCTCTTAAGTTGACCATAAGTATTGGGGTTGCAAATTTTCCGGAACACGGCGCTGAATGTGAATCTGTTATTACCGCGGCAGACAGCGCCCTTTACAAGGCGAAGAGAAGCGGCAGAAACCGGGTGGAAACACCCTAGAATGTTGGTTACGAGAAAAATGAGATATGGATTTATGAAGTATGATTTGGACGACACAATCACATGAGCAATAGACCCGAAATACCGGAAGGTATTACCCATATTGAATATATAGTATTTCTAAGTAAAAACATCTTTTTTAGGTTTATTAAAAATGGCTTTATATTCTTACAAAGCTCGTGATGGTTTTGGAAGACTGTTTAAAGGTGTCCAGTCAGCGGATG
>MHYI01000233.1:5054-5372 GCA_001828295.1 Planctomycetes bacterium RBG_16_41_13
GAAAGAGACCTTTTTCTTATTTCCGCTTCGGAGACAAAACAAAAAAAGCAAAAAACAAGCACCGTTTCCTCTGGCGGTTCCAGGATCAAACAGCGTGATATTATTCACTTTTCATCATATTTGTCCATAATTCTTTCTGCTGGCATTCCTATAATTTCAGGTCTTCAGGATTTGGTTGTCCAGTGGAAAAGAACGAAATTTTCCGGAATAATCTCAAAAATTATCGAGGATATTACTGAAGGAAGTCTCTTGCATGAAGCCTTTTCCCGGCATACGAAAGTATTTGGGGAAACATACATTCATATGATCAAGGCCGGA
>MHYI01000233.1:5382-5642 GCA_001828295.1 Planctomycetes bacterium RBG_16_41_13
AAGAGCTTACACGCTTTATGGAATGGCAGGAGGATCTCCTTTCCAATATTAAAAAGGCATCCATATACCCTGCTGCAGTGCTTTCTGCCCTTAGTATTCTTGTTGGACTACTGCTTACTTTTGCGTTTCCCCGTATCGCAAAAATCCTTGTTGGTATGAAGGTGCCTCTTCCGCTTTCTACCAGGATGCTTATGGGAATAAGCCACATTCTTTCCTCCTACTGGTATATTATAATATTCGTTATTTTTGGCGGCTTTATG
>MHYI01000233.1:5721-16047 GCA_001828295.1 Planctomycetes bacterium RBG_16_41_13
AGCTGATCAGGAAGGTTTCTCTTTCACGTTTTACGCGCCACTTGAGCCTTTTGATGGCATCCGGTGTTGGAATTCTAGAAGCTTTCACCATTGTGGAGAAAGTTGTAGGGAACCGCGTTATTTCCGAGGCAATCAGAAAAGCAAAAAACGACGTGGAGACTGGTTTAACTATCACCGAATCCTTACAGAAAACAGCCGTGTTTCCGCCGATGGTTATCAAGATGATATCTGTAGGAGAAACTACTGGTACATTAACAGATTCATTGGATAAAGTTTCTTCCTATTATGATCAGGAGGTTCCGGCTACCGTTAAGAAAATGTTTTCGATAATGGAGCCAGCCTTGATTGTTTTTATGGCATTTATGGTTCTTGGAATAGCGCTTTCTATTTATTTACCGATATACAAATCTATCAGTATGATAGGAAAATAAGCAATGGTCGAAAGATACCTGGGAATCGAGGTTACACCGTTACATATACGATTGATAGAAATGTCGCCAACGGCGCCGCCGAAGGTGCATAACTTTTTTTCAGCGAATCTTTTTTCTGCTCATTCAGAAAATGTCTCACAGCAGCTATCTTCGGCAATATCAAACACAAATATTAAGGCCAGAAAGGCCAGGATAGCAATGAGCGAAACGCTTACCCACCGTGTCTTTGCTTTACCGCCAATACCAGAGAAGGAACTGGATATATTGGTCGGGAAAGAGGTCAAAAATATTTTGCCGGCAACTCAGACGCAGGAAACGGTTTTTGATTGGCAGATAATCGGCGATGACGAGGGCGGGAAAAAAAGCGTTTTAACCGCTGTGGTATTATCGTCTGAGGTGAGGAAGCAGGCCGGTTTTGTTGATGCTGTTGGATTTTCCCCGGATTTAATAACGACAATTCCCTGTGCATTATATAATTCCTTAAAACTTATCGAAGGCATACATTCAAAACCATCTGTCCTTTTGCACTTCGGAGGCTTGAAGATATATGCAATATTTATGAGAAAAGGAAAGTGGGTTTTCCATCGGGAATTTGAGCAAGACCCAAATTCAAGAGGTGTGCCATGGCAAGAAATTATCAGGACTTTTCTTTACTATCAGCAACTATTTAAAGGCGAGGCAGTTGAAAAGATTATCGTAAGCGGAAGCGTAACGGCAGAGATTGAAAAGGCTTGTTCGGAAGTGTTTAAAATACAGGTAGAGCGTTTTAGTCCTGCCCTGGATTTGTCGCCGCTAAAAGGGAGGTCTGAAGAATTTCGCCAGGTCATTTCTGAATATGCCCTGTCTATTGGATTGACTTCAAACGCAACAAAGGATTGTATTAACCTGGTTTTGCCGGAGATTACAAAAAAAATAAGGGCAAAAATTATAAACAAATGCGCTGTAATGGGTCTTGCATTTATTATTGTAATTATGGGCATAAGTTATTGGAGGCTTTTGAGTGCCGTATCATGTTGTGAACGTGTCTATCTTAAAAAAAAACAGGAACTAGCCAGTTTGGAACCATATCTTGCCGCTAAAAAAAAGCAGGACATCTACAGAGAAAACCAGTCTTTGCTCTGGAATATTGATAACCATTCTGCCTGGATGGAGACTTTGCGTGAGTTGAACCGCATTATTGCGCCTGAAATGGTTTTCCAAAACTTAAGTATGAAAAGAGACGGAGAAAAGGTGGCTATTAACATCAAGGGCGGGGTATTTACTGCTGACAATACCGCTGGCCTTGAAATTATTAACCGTTTTTATTCTCAGCTAACAACTTCTCTCTTTTTTACGAAACTGGCGATAAATCCTGATAACATCATATTTACCCAGCCCAATGACGCGGAGGGAAGCAATACAGCGCATTTATCTTTTGAGATTAGCGGAGAGCTTTCACCGCTTGAAATTGAATATGAATAAGGCATTTAATCAAACAGATGATTGATAACAAATATCTGAAAATAAAAGAATTTCCTCTTTTTATTAAAATTTTAATTGTGGGTGTTCCGATTGTATTGTCGCTTTACCTTTTTTTTTATCTTCAGAAATTAAAGGTGTATAAACGTATCCAGAAAGATATAAAAACTACAGAATATGAATTAACGAAGGCACGGGAAATAACAGTAAATGTCCGTCTTCCCGAAGAAAAAGAAAAGGAAAACTGGGAAGGCATAAACATGAGAGTGGAGAAGATACCTTCGGGAATAGACGTCCTTGGCCTTATGGAAGATATATCCAGACTCGAAACGACGCATAATATATCAGACGCCGCATTATCTAAAATTAGAGTTAGTCCCGTATTTAACTCTCAGTTTCACCGGTTAAAAGTAGATGATATTTTGCTTAAAATTTCTTTTTTGTGTAAGTACCGCGATCTTGCATATTTTATAAAAGAGGTAGGCACATTACCCCATGGAGCAGTTATAGAGTCTCTCGAAATGAGGACTGCATCGCATCCACTCATTTCGGCGGAGGTTCAGATTCGCCCGGTAGGTATGGAGAAACGATGAAAAACAAGGTTTTGCTTATTTTGCTGGCGGTGCTTATGATTGGAGCAGTTATGTATAATATCAAGAAGTTATCAAAAAAAACCATAAAGAGATCCCCGTCAGTTGCCAGCGGAGCAACGGCAATCCAGGAAAACACAAAACTCACAGGAAATACAGAATTCGTAACTTTGTATCTGAAGAGAAAAGATTCAGCTAACGGGTGGGAGCGGAATCCGTTTTATCTTCCTGATGAAGAAATTTTACGACAGGCTCCAAAAAAGGAGATTTCCTTACAGCAACAGCAGCAACCGCCACCGGACTTGAAGCTAGAGTTGGTTTTAACGGCAGACAATCAAAGGGTGGCTATTCTCAGCGGTCAGTTTGTCAAGGAAGGCGACCGGATAGGCGATGAAGTCGTGGTTAAGATTGAATCGGATATGGTTATACTCAAAAAAAACGTAAGCCAACGAGTGGTTAAGTTGGATTCATTTTATAACTCCTTTCAGATCGGGAAAAGGAAGCAATAACAATTCATGAAGATAAACAGAAGACGCTTTTTCATTTTGGTAGTTGTTTTTTTTAACAGTCTTTTCGCAGGCTGTAAAATAACTGAAAATTATAAGGTGCATCCTCCAGCGCTCGTCATTAAACCACCGCCGCAAAGAGAGAAGATGGAAGAGCTGGTAGTTCCCATGATCGAAGACAGGAAGGGTACAGAAAAATTGATCACCTTCTCGTTGAGAGACGCTGATATCAGAGAAACAATGCTGTCCTTATCAAGGACCATTGGCTGTAATGTTACTTTAGACCCTGATATTACAGGCAAAGCCACAGTTGACGTGAAAGATGTGACCTTGCCGGAAGCTCTTGACACAATTCTTACTCCATTAAACCTTCAATATAGAAAGGAAAATAACGTAATAAGGATTTCCAAACTTACCCCGGAGACAAGGTTTTTTAAGGTAAATTATATTGATGTTGTAAGAACAGGTTCAAGCAACTTAACAACGTTCCTTAATGTGGCGAGCGGCGGCGGCGGAGGTGGTGCAATATCCAGTATGAGTATGTCCGATGTTTGGAAGGACCTGGAAAGCGGGATAAAAGGACTTCTTTCTGAAAAAGGAATACTCTTAATAAACAAGTCGTCAGGGATAGTCATGGTAACGGACATACCGTCCAATTTAAAAAAGGTGGCCACATACCTTGAAAAAATTGAGGGTTCCATCCAGAGGCAGGTAATGATTCAGGCAAGGATAGTCGCCGTCACCTTAACCAAAGAGTTTCAAATGGGGATTGATTGGTCTAAAATTAGTTCGATATCCGGCATCAAGGGGGAAGTATCTCAATCTTTAAGCCCAAGTACAGGACTCTTTCAGATAGGGCTTTCTGAGGGTGATTTTTCTCTCCTTTTTGACGCTATGTCTACGCAAGGAAAGGTAAACATTTTGTCGTCGCCGAGGATTTCCACCCTCAATAATCAAAAAGCGGCTATAAAAGTGGTTAAATCCGACGTCTTCTTTGAGGTGCAAAGAGAGCTTGACAAGGATGCAAGGACAACTACTACATCTACGACTTCCAAGATAGTGGATATAGGCATAATCCTGGAGGTGACTCCGCAAATTAGCGGAGACGGGCAGATAATCATGGATATTCACCCGATAATTACCGAAAAAGCTGGTGAAGCCACTTTTGAATCAGAGGATATAAACATATCTACCCCCATTATCACCGTAAGGGAGGCAAATACTGTGGTAAAGGCGCAAGACGGACAGACCATGGTTATTGCAGGACTTATTCAGGAAAAAGCCGATGTGCAAAAACGAAAAGTTCCCTTCCTCGGAGACATCCCCGGTCTCGGCGTTCTTTTTGGGCAGACAAAGAATTCATCGGAAAAAAACGAACTGGTTATCTTTCTTACGCCTACAATATTGGCGGGGAAAAACATAGATGAACTCACACAGGAAGAATTGAAAAATTTCGATCTGAAGGGCATATAAAAAAATGTATGAAGAGTTTTACAGACTCAAGGAAAAACCTTTTAGCTTAACTCCCGACCCGGAATTTCTTTACTTAAGCACGAGCCACAATGAGGCAATGGAACACCTTGCTTATGGTATAACTCAAAAGCAGGGGTTTATTCTCATTACAGGGGAAGTGGGCACGGGGAAAACTACTATTTGCAGGGCACTGTTGAACAGATTGGGTGAAAAAATATCTATAGCCCTCATCCTTAACCCTTTCTTTTCAGAAGAAGAACTTTTGAGGTATATTCTTGTTGATTTCGGAGTTACCCCTGCAGGAAAGACCAAACTGGAACTCATGGAAGAACTCAATGCGTTTCTCATACATCATTCTTCCGGTGGCGGGGTATCCGTACTTATTATTGATGAGGCACAAAACCTTTCATTCCCCATGATGGAACAAATACGCATCCTCTCGAACCTTGAGACGGAAAAGGAGAAATTGCTTCAGATTGTTCTGGTAGGTCAGGAGGAATTGCGCGAGAAGCTTAAATTGCCCGGTCTTCGCCAACTGGATCAAAGGATTGCGGTTCGATACCATCTTCAACACCTTAATGGAAAGGATATCCAGGGGTACATTTACCACAGGTTGACGATAGCGGGCTCAGGGGGGGAAATCTCTTTTACAAATGGCGCTCTGCGGGGAATTGGCAGATTTTCCCGTGGGATTCCCAGGCTTATCAATTTGCTCTGTGATCGGGCGCTGCTGAACGGATATGCGAGACAAAAATACTGTATAACTGCGCGCATGGTTTTGCAAGCCGCAAAGAGTTTGCGCGATGAGGAAAAGTCAATATCAATTTATCCTGTAGTTATGAGTAACAGATTAGCAATAGGTTTTGGCGTTGCTCTGTTCATTATGACAGGATTCTTCTCTTATGCCATTGTTCAGGGTAAATTCACCTGGCATTTTCAGCATAGGAGGATTGAAAATAACGCAGTTGGTCCGGTTACAAATCCAATACAAACAACCCGGGAAATGAATTCAGAAGCGGAAGTCTATACCATTGACAGAGACTTTCCCTATACGATTCATGTCGCATCTTTTCTTACGATGGGGGATGCCCAAAGAAAAATCCAGCAGATAAAGCGGTTCGACATGCCTGTATTCATTTCAAAATACAACTTTCAGGGAGAAAAGATTTGGTATCGTGTTTTAATGGGGAAATTTAAAACCCGGGAAGACGCTTTTGCAGTCCAGAAGAAAATAAGGCAGTACGAGGATATCCCTTACGTACATGTAATAGAAGCCATTTCTGATGTGGAAGTAGGAAAGTAATATGAGCCTGATTCTTGATGCCCTAAGAAAAATTCAAAAATTAAAGATGGAAGGAAAGCAAAGGAATCAAGCCGCCGGTTCGAGTTTCCCGTGGCTTTCTTCCCGGCGTAAGAGTTGGCGTTTCCCGGTAAAGTGGATCATCCCTATTGGCGTAACAATTCCCATTCTCTTCTTTTTCACCCTTTACAAACAGCGTATTTTTAAGCCAATGGTGGCTACCGTGCCGCCTGCAGCAACACGACAGGAATCTTTACCGGAAAATAACGTGTTGTTTAAAATACTTGATGAAAATTTTACAGGCAGTTCGCCGAAAAAGGAAGGGAATAGGGAGGAACTTCAAACTTCGGATTCAGGGAAAAACACACAGGTACTCGTTGCCGTAAAACCGCCGCCGCAAGAGGCGGAACCGGTTTCCCTTATAGAGAAGGCTCAGAAGGAAATGACTAAGGAGGAATCTCCCATTGCTGCTATTGTGCCAGAACCTCAGGTTCAATCTCTTCCTGAAAAAGAAACATCGCTAAATGAAGCGGAAACGGCTGTCGCCGTCGCCCCAACTCCGGGATCAAGCCCCGTTCCGCCTGCTGAACAGCTTAAAGACAGCCGGGTCATTATTCATTCGGTAGACAAACAGGATGCTATAGACAGTTTTAACCGTGCGCTGTTTTATTACAAAGAAAGTAACCTTCACGAGTCTATGGAGGAATACAAAAAAGTTTTAGAACTCGATCCCTCAAATGCCCATGCGCACAACAATCTTGGTATGGTTTACTACGATTTGGGAATGTTGAATGACGCAATAAATCAATATCAAAAAGCTATAGCAATAAGCCCGCGATATGATAAAGCGCATCATAATTTGGCAGTTGCTTATTATGTAAAAGGCGATTTGAGCGAAGCAGCCTTTGATTTTACGATGGCTATTGAATATAACCCTAAAAATCCTGAAAGTTACAACAATCTTGCGCTGGTTTTGCGGAAGCAAAACAGACTTGCAGAGGCACGGTGTATTTTGAAGAAGGGGCTTTCTGAGGCGTCTACCCGCTATCCGCCTTTTCACTATAATTTGGCGCTAACATTGGAAGACGAGGGGAATGAGAAGGAAGCTGCTTTTCATTATAGAAAATTTATAGAATTATCTTCTGATGACCAGAGTGGCCTGGTAGAAAAAGTAAAGAGACATCTGTCTTTAATATCGTCCTATGAACATCCATGACTTTCGGTCACAAAGGGGGATGAAATCTCCCCTTTGGCTGTCATTCCGAGCGGAGCGAGGAATCTTAAGATTCCTCAATACATTCGGAACAAGGATTTAAAAATGAAAAAACCCAAATTCACAAAAATGCAAATTAGACTGTCCCTGGGCATTCCAGCCATAATTGTTTTTTCTACGCTCAGTTCCGGTATTTTGACCCTGTCTTTATGCAAGCTGGTTCATGACCAAAAACTATCTAATCTCCACATCGGGATTGCAGTTATGGCAGTTACGATGATTTTTTTTATCATTGGAATTTTATTGGCGCGGGGAATAACGAATCCCTTACAGAAGATAATGAAGAAAGCGGAAAATGTTCTCCCTGAAGGCCGTATCCCTCACACATCCGACGAAATGGGCAATTTAACCAGTATCTTCGATGAAATGTATCTTTCGCTTAACAAGTTTATTACCGATCGCCAGATTCTCGAAGGTATACCTGAAGCGCTCATAGTTTTAAATAAGCACGGCACAATAATCAGAAGCAATCAAATAGCAGAGAAGTTTTTTGGTGAAAGCCTGAATGGCCATTCCTATCTGGACGTCATACCGGATTGCTCACAAAATGTGGAACTTGCGAAAATAATAAACAAGGCTCTGAAAGGAGAAAAATCAGTACAGTCCCAGATATTAACGTTTAAGAATAGGAAACAGGAAACGTACGACGGTGTCGTATCTGTTTTTTATACAAAGGAGGATGCCGGATATGGGATTGTAATTTACATTAAGGATTTGGGAGAATTAAACCGCATTCGTGAACAAATCAAGCGTACTGAAAATCTGGCTGAAATCGGAACAATGACTTCTATCCTCTCTCATGAAATCAGAAACCCCCTCGGCGCTATTCGGGGATTGGTGGAAATTATAGACCAGAGCATTTCGCCCGAAGACCAGAGGAAAGAATATTTAAAAAGGATTATTGATGAAATAGACCGGATAACCAAGCTTTCAGGAGATATTTTGAGTTTCCTGCGTATAAACAGATTACAGTTAGAACCAGGCGTTAGCGTAAACGAACTCTTAAGCCGCACCGTATCCACGATAAAATATGAGTTTCTGGATAAACACATTGTTATTGAAGAAACATATAATGATGCCCTTCCGCCCATAGATGCAGATCCGAACAAGCTCATTGAGGCTTTCACCAATGTACTGGTTAATTCATTTCATGCCACTCCCGCGAACGGGAAAATTACCATTGCCACAGATTGTGCGGATTCTTTTGTATCGGTGCGTTTGCAGAATACAGGCTCTTACATCCCGCAGGAAAAGAGAGAAGACATCTTCTCTCTTTCGTATACGACAAAATCAAAGGGAACTGGAATGGGTCTGTTCCTGGTAAAAAAAATTGTTTCCTCTCATGAAGGAACCATTGAGGTAGAAAGCAGTCAATCCGAAGGGACGGTATTTATCCTGAAATTCCCTCTATCTGCAAAGGAGGCTTATGCCTGACAGAATACTGGTAGTGGAAGACGAAAAAAACATGCAGTTTTTTATCGTCGAGGCGATGAAGAACTGCAAGCACGTGGTGGAAGGGACTGCTTCTGCGGAGGAAGCGCTTCGCAAGATTGAATGTTTCATCCCCGATGTTATTATCACCGATATCAACCTGCCCGGCATTTCCGGTTTTGAATTTATAAATCAGGTAAAAAAAATCCATCCGTATATTCCCATCATTGTTATAACCGCTTTAAGTTCCAGAGAATATGCCCTGGAGGCGATACAAAAGGGCGCTTACGATTTTTTTACAAAGCCTTGCAAACTGGCCGAAGTGGAAGTGGTCGTAAAACGGGCTTTAGAAAAAAGCAAACTTCAGCAAAAACTGAGTGAAATGCAGGAACGGCTGGATGAAAAATACCGGTTAAGCAACATCGTTGGACAGAGCGGCAAAATGAGGGAAATCTCGTATCTTATAGAAAAAGTTGCGCCAACCGATGCGACCGTGTTAATTATCGGAGAAAGCGGCACCGGGAAAGAGATGGTAAGCGAGGCAGTATTTAACAACAGTCTCAGAAAAGAGCAGCCATTCATCAAACTCAACTGCGCCGCTATCCCTGCCGGCCTTTTGGAAAGCGAACTGTTCGGGCACGAGAAGGGCGCATTCACAGGGGCAATAAATAAAAAAGTCGGGAAGTTCGAACTGGCGCATCAGGGGACGATCTTTCTTGACGAGATCGGCGATATGCCTTTAGAGGCGCAGGCAAAGGTGCTGAGGGTTATCCAGGAAAAAATCTTTGAGCGGGTCGGCGGTTCGCAGCCGACCCCCGTTGACGTCAGGATTATTGCGGCAACCAACAAGGTGCTGGCGCAGGAGGTCAAGAAAGGATCATTCAGGGAAGACCTCTTTTACCGGTTGAACGTCTTTCCCATCGTTATCCCCCCGCTGCGGGAAAGAGCGGAAGATATTCCCATACTTGCCGAGCACTTTATAAACAAGATTACAAAGAAAAACGGCTTTTCGCGGGTGAAAGGCATTACGGAGGAGGCGTTGAGTTATTTGAAAAAATACAACTGGCCTGGTAACGTGAGGGAATTGGAGAACACCATCGAGAGGGCTATCATACTGTCGAATGAAGAATATCTCACCCCGTCCTGCTTCCCCTCCTATGTGCAAACTATTCAACTGCCATTGCAGACGGCTCCCCTGGATAAACTTGTTGAGGATGTAGAAAAGGATTTTATTGTGGATGCCCTCCAGAAGTCGGGCTGGGTGCAGGCAAAGGCGGCAAAATTACTGGGGATAACAGAGAGGAGCCTCTGGCACCGCGTGAAAAAATACCAGATAAAGATACCCGAAAATCTCACGGAAAACAGGGATATGCCGGCATTATAAATAAATTAGGCCTTCGGCGACTTCTATAACATCGTAGTGGCAAGGCGCGCCTTGCCACTACATGGTCGGTTTGAAATCCCTTATCATGAACTCAGAAACGCACGCATGATATTTCAAAATTACCGGAATCAAGATGTATCGTGATATTATTTTGGAAACATTGTCGAAAAGGAGGATGCAGGTATGACGATTACCAGGATTATTGGCCTTATAGTGTTACTTATTATTATTGCCGTTTTTGGCACGTTGAGTTATCTCAAACGTAAAGAAAAAAATGTAAAAGAAATGAAACAATAACCGGCATAAAAAAGAATTGCTGAAAGGTGGTAAATGAAAAAATTTACATTATCGCTTAAAGAGAAGGCATTCATAGTGATTGTCGCTACACTCATTCCAATCCTTGTTACGTTCGTCCTGATTTACTCCAAAAACAGGGTATATTTGAAGAACCGCGTCCTCGATACCTTGACGGTTATTGCC
>MHYI01000234.1:0-308 GCA_001828295.1 Planctomycetes bacterium RBG_16_41_13
GCCTCATAAGCCTTGAGAGCGCACACAGACCAACCATCAAATATCCCGTCCGTATGATGCCTAACCAGCACCGCCTGCCACGCATTCGGCACATTTGGCTTACGCACCTTTTTGTCGTCCGTGTCCCCCAGGCAACTCAGCGGCACAAAGCCAGTCCCCCACGCATCTGGATTGATGGGGTCGCCAAACAATTTCTTCTGCACGGTATCCCTTGTCTTTTCATTCGTAGCACCGCACACCCATGCAAGGATAGGCTTCCTAAATCTCTTCCCCTTCCACCATTCAGGATAATTGCCGGTCAGATGGTA
>MHYI01000234.1:329-703 GCA_001828295.1 Planctomycetes bacterium RBG_16_41_13
TCTTGCCCACCCTGTTGGCAGCCATAAGCAATCTCTGGCTGGCCCACTCACCCGCATCGTGAAACTTAATCTGAAATGGATATGGCCTGTATTCCTGTATCCGGCGTGTCTTCTCCCGAAACTCCATCTCTTTTAAGATGTCACGGTATCGCAGTAATTCACTACGATTCATTTTGGTTATGTCCGGCTGTGTTGCGACCATCAAGCTCCCTCCTGCGCTCCCAAATCTCCCGCCGCCACAACGGCTTCTTGTCTGAATTCAACATCCATCACCTTCCTCCCTAGTTTTTCCTGTAATAGCCTAACCTCTTTAAGTAGTTCTTCATCGGACGTGTTATGTATTGTACTATCAATCTTGAGGTTCTGCTGAGCCT
>MHYI01000234.1:711-1042 GCA_001828295.1 Planctomycetes bacterium RBG_16_41_13
CACACGCCCATATCTTTGCCTTGATGTCTATCACACACCCGCCATACTCATAACCTTCCGCCTTAAGCACCCCCCACGCAAACAATACCAAGTCCAACCCGTCATCAGTAAACTTTTTTATGTATTCCACAAATTCCTGTTTTTCTGTTACCCTCGCATTCTTTGTTAAAAATGCCTTCCTTGCCCTATACACTTCGTCTTCTGATTTTAATTTATTTATCACCTCAGCTATAGGCAATGGCTTCATGGGCGGAATAATCGCAGGCGAATCTTCCGGCGGCCATGTATCGTCAGACGGCGATGCCTGGGCAGCTTCATACTCAGCATCCAT
>MHYI01000234.1:1059-4367 GCA_001828295.1 Planctomycetes bacterium RBG_16_41_13
TTTGGATTTTTAGCACCAAGTTTACTTAGTCTTTTTTTCGCATCTAAGTTCATACCGCATATGGTACATAACTATACCAAGTATGTCAAGCTTATTTTTTATATTAAAATATTATATTTCGTTTGATTGCCTACGGCCTGGCTGTAGCACTGGGGTATGCCTGGTTTTGATTTGGGCCCCGCTCTGTATGTAGGATATGCGATAAAAAACCGAAATCGCACTTTGGGGGGTAGGGGTCTCTGAGACTCAGTCTCAATTGCGCTGAGACTGAGTCTCAATTGCAATTACAAACTTTTACACTATGTAGAGTGGGGAGACGTCAACATTGCCTGTGTTTTTATGCAATACAGCGCAATTACCCACAACGCCAGCATATAAGCACTACACAAGGCGTTCGGAAACATACCACAATGTAACGTAATACATATTATCAGACGTTGTGTTTTTTACATGCCAGCAAAATCAAGGTATTTCAGTCCCCACTATGATTTTCTATAACTAACCAGATTTACGCATTATTGGTTTTATCCCCACCCTAAATCATTGTTAGTCTGTAATCATTGTTATTTAACAATGAATTTTTTTTATAGCACAAGGTGAAGGCAACAGGGAAAAGGAATAGCTACGCCACACCAGGCAGACAAGTCTGTCTGTTACGAATTGTAACACTTTCAGAAAAAGGCAAAAACCCACACTACTACAGCTTACTACATAAAAATAAAAAATCCCTTATTTTAAGCACTACACAAGGCGTTTGTAGTAATGTAGTAATGTAGTAATGTGGGTTTAAAGATTAGAAGGGAATAACAATACCTTATATATAATATATATATAACCTTTATAAATAACTTATTAACGTGATACTAAAAATATTTTTCCCTATAAATATAAAACTTTCAAGATATTTTTTTTTCCCTTACTGCAAAAAAAAACGCAACCCGCACCAAATAAGGCAAAGCGGGCGAAAATGATGTGGTAAGCTGCAACCAGGCGGGCTGCAAGGCTACAAAGAGAAACAACCCGCACCAAATAAGGCAAAGCGGGTGTAGTAAGGTAAGCCCCTCTCCGAGGGCAGCAAAATTCAAAAAAACACGACTCACACCATATAAAAAGATTTTTGTTGACAATCCCCGTATATATGTTATAATAAAAAGACTTCAACAGGCGTGATATAATACAATAGAAAGGAGGTGATAGAGCATGTTGGTCAGGGAATGGAAAAGTAGAAGGGCGCAATATGCAAGAATTATCAGGCAAAACAACGAACGGTTAGAAATGTACGAAAATTTCTTGCAAGACGAGAGAACACTAAAAAAAATAGAGGGCTGCCAAGACGCAATAGCGGCATACGAGAGAAAACTGCGAAACTGGGATAAGTACAAATCAGAAATAATCGCATGCAAAAAAGGGTGTGTACCCACAGATTTAGGACTTTAAATAAGAAAGGCAGGTGTGCAATGGCAGGAAGAGTGATACAATTATACATGAGTGAGGAAAGATACGGCAAAATTGAGAAATGGAAGGGGAACATGAAGGTCACTGAATTTATCAACCGTTGCATTGACAAGGCAGTAAGGGAGCAAGAAGACTGGACAAAGGGCGTGTCTCCAGAAAAGGCAAGACAAGACGAAAACGACAGCCTGAAAGAACAACTAAGATTAATGCGAGACAAATACGCACTATTCGCATATTTCGCACAAAGCATCAAAGACAAATGCGCACAACTCGATGGACTATGCAATAAACCATAAATTTTATTTTTTTGTTGCAAATAGAAAATTGTGTGATATATTTGTTATTATCATAATATATTATTATAAGGAAAGAAAGGAGGAGATAAAAAAAATGATAAAAGTAAGAATATACAAAGGCGATGCGGTAATAGTAGATTACAGGAAAGACGAAATCGAATACACAATCGATGAACGAGCAATGACAAAGGAAGAAATTGAAGAATTTTTGATAAATATTATATAGTAGACACCAGAAAGGACGGAATACAATGAAACACTTTACGGAAATAATATATTTTGGTCAAATACATGCAGGGTTTAAATATGATGATTATTTGACAGCCAGGAAGATAAAAAGACTGTGGCTAAAACTGCAAAGATTAATGATAGCGGAAGTCAACGGCGAAGTCACACCGGAAAACTATCTAAAGAAAGAACGAAAATTGAGAGCAACCATTAAGGCTTTGGTTTTCGGGACAAGATTTATAGTAGAGACGCAGAGCGACCCACGGGGACGGGTAATCACGCTTTATTACGAGAACTCACAATTCAATTTTGACTGGATTTAAGAAAGGACGGAATACAATGAGAGTGATTACTAAAACGGTATACGACTTTGACGAGTTGAATGAGGCGGCAAAACAGAGAGCCATCGAAAGCGAAAGGAAAAATTTCTATTATGCCTGGGACGATGAAAACGTTGCCACGCTAAAAGCGTTCGAGAAAGTCTTTCCGATTAAAATAACACGCTGGGAATATCCAGACGAGAATTTTGTTAATTTTGAAATGCAATGCACAGAGGAAATAGAAAGACTTTCAGGCGTAAGGCTGTTGTCGTACATTACCAACAATTACTATAATTCGCTTTGGAAAGGCAAATACTACTCAAAAGGAATTAATCTTTCCAGACACAGCAAGATTATCATGGAGAATAGCTACACATTGACAGGCTACCACATGGACGACGAAATACTAGAACCTATTTATTGCTTTATGAAAAACCCTGTAGACTGGGTAGATTTCGAAGACTTAATAAAGGAATGTCTTTATTCGTGGGTTTACGCTTGCAGAGACGACACACAACAAGCTTGTAGTGACGAAGGCATTATCGAAAGCATCAAATGCAATGAATACGAATTTGACGAGGACGGAGAACAACAATAACCTTATTATCCCGATATAAAACGGGAAGGAAGAGAGCAAGTAAATGGGACACTTAAACGTAAACGATATATTGATAACAACCGCACGTTATAGAGAAGAACAAGAAATATCATATCACATCGCACGCAAAGTATGTGATTTCATAAAAGAAAAATGGCATAACAAGAAAATTAACAAAAGACTCGCAACGGACGTTTTGAAATTGCTCAACGGAGAATTTTTCGATGTATATTATGAGGCACGGTACGGCATGTTCCATCTTAAGATAGAGAGGAAAGACGGGCGAGCTAAATTATCAATGCTGATTTGCTACGATTCAAATACCATCATCGACGCAGAGAAGGTAGAGGATTACAACCGATGCTATCTACTAAATGCAGAACGCAATAAAGATATAGACGACAGGCTTTT
>MHYI01000234.1:4383-5347 GCA_001828295.1 Planctomycetes bacterium RBG_16_41_13
CCCTGCGGCGGTAATACGGTACAACAAGGCAATTGAAGAACTAGAGAGCATACGAAAACTTTTCGAGGGCAGTCCGGGCGGCGTGTATCCTATTTATTCTTATTTTGATTTTAAACCATCGGAAGAAGTTAAAATTGACCAATAAATAATTTTTTTGCCCTACGGCAATGAAAGGACAGAAACAAATGAAAATTGTGTTTAGTGGCGACAGGAAATCGAAAACAATACTAATCGGCAGAAAAATAAGGAAAATCCCGATAGTTGGCAGAATGGTTAAAATTACCCTGTGGGACGGGTACAAAAGTAGTATATACCTCGAAAAATGCACGGCATGGTTTAGTCTGGACTTTAAAGAAGAAGAACTTAACAATGATAAGGAAGCAAGAGAGTGGCTGGACGATGCTGTTGTGAGAATGTACAAAGCAGCGCCGGATCGGTTCTGTTTTAAACAAATTAACCAACAGACGTTGTTGCTGTGTGCGGGAATTGCAAGTGTTACCCAGGTTCACGAAGGAGAGAAAAACAAATGAATATTATAGAAAAAGCAAAACGTGTACTGTTAATGTGTCCGGGTAGTAAAGCCAGCAAAATATGGAACGTTCCGGTGTGGGCGTACCTTGCGTTTGCGGCGTACCTTACCTTCTGTGCTTTTAGTAATGGACTGGTAAAGGCCAGCGACCTTGTTGGAGATATGGGACAATACATGCAACGCAACCCGTCAGATAATCGGCAAATGCAGGAGATGAAATTTCACTACAATAACAATGTCTACATGAACCAGGCGAACAACGACAGGCAAAGCGCATGGAACAACACTACAGACACACTCAACAGAATAAGCGACAACATTAGGAGCACACCCAAAATACATTATGTACGAGAGAGGACATTAACCAATGACTAGAATTATCATTCCACTATTATTGGCAATCTTTTTAGGCACATGGACAGCCTATCTGGGATT
>MHYI01000235.1:0-191 GCA_001828295.1 Planctomycetes bacterium RBG_16_41_13
TACTCATGATCGAGCAACAACTTGCAAAAGATCATAAATTACATAAACAATTCAAGAAAATATTGTCTGATGTCCAGATGTGACCCTTATTTTCTTTAAATTAGGTTGGGATTTAAAAGATAAAAACCAAACGGCATTCATTTTTACCCACCCCCTAACCCCTCCCAAGAGGCGAATTTGATAAGTCCCCT
>MHYI01000235.1:342-7765 GCA_001828295.1 Planctomycetes bacterium RBG_16_41_13
TCCAAACGGGCGAAATCATGGTTTAAGACGCTATTTTTGTGAAAATAAATCTCCCGCCCATCGGAAGAAGTAATAAAACCATATCCCTCTTCAGGAAATAAATTGCTGATATGGGCAATTGGTGTTTCTTCGTGGTGTTTTACCTTTCCGCGCCGCTGAACAACAAAGTCTTCCAGCTTCCGGCGCATTGCATTAAAAGAATCTTTTACCGCCAGGTGAAAGTCTTCGTTTGGTTTGCGTTTTATCACAAGTTCCGTTCCAGGAAGGGTCACAACAACCTTCACATTATAAAAAAGCCCTTTGGGTTCACGGTGACGAAGGGCTTCCACTACTACCCGGCAGCGGATAATCCGGTCATAAGCGGCATCTAACTTTTCCGCATACTTGTGAATATCCGCCTTGTTTGCTTCGGTTAAGTCAAAATCACGTGCAGCAATTTCAAGTAAAAAATTCATGACGTCCCTCCCTAAAAAATTTCTTGCCCTTATAACGGATAAAAAGCATATCACTATCGTAAAAACTACTCGGATTCACTGGCAGCCCGGTATTGGCCCGGACTTAAAATATCTGCAAGTTCGTTCGGATTGGATATTTCAATATGTAAAAACCATCCCTTACCGTAAGGGTCTTCATTTATTAATTGCGGACTTTCCCTGAGTTCCTGATTAATTTTTGTCACCTTGCCGGAGAGGGGCGCATAAATGTCATATGCAGCTTTTACTGACTCAACTACTGCACAGGGAGCACCCATCTTCAGTTCTCTTCCTATTGACGGCAATTCAACATACACGATGTCCTGCAATTGATGCTGGGCATGGTCAGTAATGCCAATGGAGACTTCATTCCCGTTTATTTTTTTTACCCATTCGTGTGTTTTTGTATACTGAAGTTCGTCAGGTATATTCATTTTTTTGACTCCCTCTTATAAAACGGGGTTTTTACAATTCGTGCTTCATGATAATTATCCCGGATTTGTATTTGTATCTCTTCCCCGGCCATTGCATGCTGCGCGGTGACTCTGGCAAGGCCAATGCCTTTTCTCGTCGTTGGGTTAAATGTTCCGCTGGTAACTTTTCCTATCTTCTCTCCCTTTTTCATAACAGGATAATCGTGACGCGGAATACCCTGATCCAACATCTCGAATCCAATTATTTTATGTTTGACGCCCCCCGCCTTCTGTTCCAGCAGAGACTCTTTTCCTACAAAAGAATCTTTGTCAAACTTCACCGTCCAGTCGATAAGGGTCTCCAGGGGAGTTACCGTTTCGTCCATATCGTTTCCGTAAAGCAGAAAACAAGCCTCAAGGCGTAGCGTATTCCTCGCTCCAAGCCCAACAGGCCTCAGGCCCTTCGCCTCGTTTTTTTTCAAAAAAAGATCCCAGAGTCTGAGGGCGTAAGTTGCATCAACCAGTATTTCCACACCATCCTCGCCGGTATATCCAGTTCTTGAAATAATCATGGATAAATCATCCAGAAAAAAATCATCAAAACAAAACCTTTTGAGATACTTAAAATCAGTCTCCAGGGTATTTTTGAGCATTTGCAGGGCAGACGGACCTTGTAATGCGATAATTGACATTTCATCAGTGACATTTTTTAATTTCATAGACCGGTAGGGTTTTGCCTGTTCCGTTAACCACACCAGGTCCTTTTCTGTGTTTGCACAGTTTACGATAAAGAGAAATGTATTCCGGTTCATTTTATAAACTATAATATCGTCAATAATGCCTCCTTTTTCATTGCACAGGGGTGAATAGAGCGCCTGTTTTTCTGACAATGACGCTGCGTCATTCGTAATCACCTGCTGCACAAAGGAAAGGGCGTCATCACCAGAAATCTCAAATTTTCCCATATGGGATATATCGAAGATGCCGGCATTTTTTCGAACAAGGAGGTGTTCATTGATGATACTGTCATATTGTATGGGCATCAGGTAGTTATGGAAAGATACCATCTTTGCATGGTATTTAAGGTGTGATTCATACAGCGGCGTTTTTTTCATCACAAAATACCCCTTAAGTGCGCAAATGTCGCCACAATTCAGACAGATACCTGTGCGTTAATTCCATCGTAAGGCAAAAAAAAATCTTACGGAATAGATGAAGAGTTTTACACTTCAGTTATCGTAATGGTAACCGCACGTTTCCCTGATGTGGAAAAAGAAATCGTTTTTATTGTACGGATACAGGGAACATAAATGCGGTCTTTGATCATATACCTTACACAGGGAAAGCCCTTTTTCGTCGTAGCATAGATTTTTGCACCGGACCGACGCCTGGCAGCAACGACCGCACCGCAAGCAATTGCCTGCCCGCTCTTTTATTGACACACGAACTTCCTGTTTATTGAATATATAATAAATGCGTCTCCATGCCTGCAGCAAAAGCGCGGAACAAAAGATATCAACTCTTTGAATAATTTGATGAACTTTTTTTATTTCAAGCCTGCTAATAAGCTCTGTCACTAATCTCTACCCTCTTCTTAAATTTTCTATCAAATAATTTCCCGCAAAGAATAATTGGTTCATTTTGTTTAAAAAAGGCAGATCCCATTCCTCTACGAAAACCGCTTACCGAAAATAAAACATCCGGCGCCTCAGGCCACAAGAAAGCAGGGAGAGGTATTCTCCGCCAAAATCCTTTGACCTAAAATAACCACAAAGGCGTATGGCAATCTGTTTTTGTACTAAATTTTTTACATGATATACGTTTGCAATTCATAGCAAAATTATTTATTTCAGTCAAGACAAATGATCGTAAATTACTGACTTGTTTTTTGTAAAGAACATACTTTTTCAAAAATCTAAACTGTTACTACAATTATTCACCATCGAACTTGATATCTTTCACTTCAAGTTCTATACTGCTGTTATTCATCCAGTTATTTTCCTTCAAAACAACCGCCAGTGAACATGAGCTGCCATTCTTTAGCAGCCGGTCAATTTCATCGCCCATGCCGAATCCGATAGCCTTCATAGATACATTGCCTTGTTTTACATAAAAGCTGAGGTGTTGTCCATTCGATCCTATGCGGCGCGGTTTACCAGCAATCTGCAGGTCTTTTACGGCAAATATGGGGATATGGTTCCCTTCGCCATGGGGAGACAAAAGTTGCAATTCCATTAATAATCCCCTGTTTAACATGGAGAGATTAACCGCTGCGTCAATATTCAGAAAAGGAACAAGGTCTTCTTTCATGAGTTTTTGTGCCATCATCCGATTCAGCAATGTGCGGAAATCTCCGATATTATCAGGATGAATCTTTAATCCCGCCGCCTGGGCGTGCCCCCCCACGGAAATTAACATATTTTTGCAACACTCTAACGCATCCAGCATATGAAATGATGGTATGGAACGGGCGGAACCGTGCCCAATCTCATCGGCAACGGCAATCATTACCGCGGGACGGTTAAACTCTTCCGCAATTTTTGAAGCAATAATTCCGACTATTCCCGGGTGCCATTCCTGGTCTGCCAATACAATCGCCAGCGTTTCATCGAGGTTTATTTCATCTACGATTTTCTGCCTGGCAGCGGAGAGTATGTCAATCTGCATTGCCCTTCTCCGGTTATTTTCCTCTTCCAGAAAAAGTGCAATTTCTTTTGCCTTTTCTTTGCAGGCCGTTGTTAGCATCTCAACAACGACTCCTGCATCGCTGACACGGCCGGGTGCGTTTATACGTGGACCTAAACGGTATCCTACATGGGAAGTGTCAAGGTTGATATTGGTGAGTGAAGATACATCCAGTAGCGCCTGCAGTCCGGGTATCTTTGTTTGCTGCAGTGCCCCAAGCCCATATTTTGTCAGGATACGGTTTTCGCCCACAAGCGGAACCACGTCGGCGATGGTTCCCAGCGCAACCAAACCCATGGCGCTTATCAGAAAATCCTTAAACTCATTCGATACCTTTTTTTGCGGAAAATAGTGCTGACCAATCGACCATGCCAGCATGAAAGCAATGCCAACCCCGGAAAAATCCCGGAAGGTCTTTTCCGTTGCCTTTAATTTTGGGTTAATTATTGCAAACGCATCCGGGATTTCCTGTGAAGGCTGATGATGGTCGGTAATAATAAGTTCAATGCCATATGCTCGTGCAAGCTCTGCCTCCCTGCATGCGCTAATTCCGCAATCAACCGTTAAAATAAGATCCGTACCCTCTGCTTTTAACTTAGTAATGGCCTCCGCATTTAAACCATACCCTTCTTCCAGTCTTTCAGGGATATAGTAATTTACCCTTGCATCAAACATTTTTAAACAACGGTACATGAGGGCGGTGGCGGTCAATCCGTCAACATCATAGTCGCCATAGATGACTATTTTCTCTCCGTTACGTATGGCTTCATTAATTCTGATTGAGGCTTTTTCAATATCGGGAAGGTTGGAAGGGTCTGATAACGTTGCTATTTGTGGCTGAAGAAAGCTTTTCGCTGCGCCTACATCTGTAATGCCGCGGTTAATCAGTATCTGTGCAAGTAAGTTTGAAATTCTAAGATTACCTGCAATCTCCGTTTGAAGTTCGATATTATTCGGGGCAATGAACCACCTTTTACTCATAATCCTGTCGTACCAGCAGCGTTAAACCGTCATAAAGAATTCAGATAACCGTCTTTGAAATCTCTGTAAAATTACAAAAATATAACACGATCAGGGGCATTCTGCAATTGAATAATATCTCTTTGCTGCTTTTATTCCGCCAGCAGGTATTTATCTTCTTTGTTTTCGGTGTATAATCTTTTTATTGAAAAGCATCTTGTGATGTGATAACATTTTTCATCTATGCGCTCTTCATATCACATGAGTACATAACAAATTGTAATTATCAACCTCGCCATAAGAATCTTTTATTAACGTTTTTCCCGTAGCGCGTAAGTTTTAAAATGAAAAATACTTCATTCCTTTCCGAGTGCGGAAAACTACTTTCCTTTGCGAAACCCTATTGGAAACAGATGGCGATTGCCATTGGCTGCATGGTGCTTTATACTGCGGCAAATGGTATTCAAATCTCGCTGATTAAGCCGGTCATAGACAAGCTGGTATCGGGAGAATTAACTACAACCACAGCACTGCCAACCATCGATATAGACCCCCAAACCGACATCAAAAAAAATACAAGGTCTCCGCTGGGGGAATTTAAAAAAAATACCCTAAACAAATTTTCTTTTATCGGAAAATTGCGGGAACGAATGACGCGTTCCTTCACCAGTATTGGCATAGTAATAGCCATTCTCGCTCCGGTTATCTTTTTTACCAGTTATTTTCAGCAATATTACAGGAATTTCGTCAGATGGGCTGTTGTTGTGGATATCCGGAACAAGGTCTGTGACCACTTGTTGCCTCAGCCGTTAAGTTTTTTCGAGAACAGAAAAAGCGGCGATCTTCTTTCGAGATTGACAAATGACGTTGCTGTTACACAGGCGGGTCTAAAGGTGCTCTTTGATGAGGTGTTATTTCTGCCCATGCAATTGATTTGCGGGTTAGTCCTGGCGTTCTATTTCAGTTGGAAATTATCTTTGTTTTCTTTAATTATTTTTCCGGTAGTTTTCATCCCTGCTATTTTAATCGGAAAAAAGATAAAGAGACACGGAAAAGGAAGCTTACGGCATCTCTCCGAACTCACAGATGCGTTTCGCGAGATATTTGCAGGGATCAGGATTGTAAAATCATTCAGGATGGAAGATGCAGAACGTAGCGAAATTCATTTTATCGGAGAACGCTTCCTTAGCAGAACGCTAAAAATGGTAAAGGCAAAATCATTGAACAGCAGTACCAATGATTTTATTTATGCGGTAGGACTTGCCGTAATGGTTATATTGGGCGGCTATGTCGTTATGTCCCATCAAATTACCCCAGGGGAACTTGGCGGATTTATTACCGCAATTGGTTTTATGGTAATCACCTCTGTTAAGAAGATCGCAAAGAGCTACACGGGCTTGCAGGAATCTCTCGCCGGAGCGAACAGGGTGTTTGAATTATTTAACATAGAATCAAATATAAAGGATTCGCCGGATGCCGTAACGCTGGAAAAAATGGAAGAAGGCATTTTCTTCAACAATGTGAGTTTTTCCTATGAAGGGAAAAAAGAACATGTGTTGAAGAATATATCTCTGAATATACAAAAGGGTGAGGTAATCGCACTCGTAGGAGAAAGCGGCGCAGGGAAATCCACCCTCGTAAATCTGATCTCCCGTTTTTACGACCCTACAGAGGGTTCTATTGCTATTGACGGTATAGACCTCCGCCGGATAAAGCGGGAATCGCTTCTTTCGCATATGGCATTGGTTACGCAACAGACATTTTTATTTAACCGGAGTCTGTATGAAAATATTCTTTATGGCAGACGGGATGCGACAATGGAGGAAGTCCGGCATGCGGCAAAAGCGGCCAATATTCATGAATTTATTATGTCCCTCCCGGAAAAATATGATACTCTCGTGGGAGAAATGGGAGTGAAATTATCCGGAGGACAGCGCCAGAGAATTGCAATTGCGCGTGCTATTCTGAAAAATGCCTCCATACTGTTGCTGGACGAAGCAACATCCTCCCTGGACTACGAATCTGAAAAATTGGTGCAAGACGCATTGAATAATCTTATTGCCGGAAAAACCACCATCATTGTCGCCCATCGGCTTTCCACTATCCAGCATTGTGATAGAATTATTGTGATGAAACAAGGTCAAATCGTTGAAACAGGCAGCCACGCATCCCTCATACATGATGACGGGGAATACAAGCGTGTTTACCAGTTACACTCAAATGCACTCCATACATGAAGATACTCATTATCGGCCCGAATGGTGCGCTGGGGTGGGAACTGGCGAATGGGTTGCCGCCTCTTTTTGAAACAGAAAAACAACCCCTCTCCGTCATTTGCGCCAGCCATTCACAAATAGAAATTACCAACGCCTCAAATACTTTTGAGACGATTGCCAGCACCATGCCAGACGTAATCATTAATTGTGCCGCATTTACCGATGTTGACGCCTGCGAAACAAACATCGACAAGGCATATGCCGTGAATGCAGACGGGGCAAAAAACGTCGCACGGGCAGGGAAAAATCTGCATGCCCGGGTCATCCATATCAGCACTGATTATGTTTTCGATGGCGCGAAAAATACTCCGTATAACGAAACAGACCCGCCCCGCCCACTCTCGGTATACGGCAAATCGAAACGTGCGGGAGAGGAGGCCGTGCAGGAAATAAACGGCAACTATACCATTATTCGGATTTCACGACTTTATGGACCGCATAAAAGCAATTTTGTAACAAAAATACTGCATCTCGGATTAGAAAAACATGCCGTATCCGTCGTAACAGACCAATTTGGAAGCCCTACCTATGCCGCAGACCTTGTCCGTGCTTTCCGGTATGTTCTTTCGCTTGATCTTCATGGCATTTATCACATTGCGAATGATGGCATTTGTTC
>MHYI01000236.1:0-3827 GCA_001828295.1 Planctomycetes bacterium RBG_16_41_13
TATGCACCGCTTTGCCGGTATTGACATACCAGCGGATATTCCCGTCAGGATTTATGGCAACCATTCTCCCATTATCCGCACCGACATAGACCACCCCATCTTTTCCGATAGAGGGGGATGAAAACGAGGAATAGACGCCAGACCCCACTTTTTTTACCCACTTCTGGACGCCATCAGCGGAAATTGCGTGAAGGGTGCCTTTTTCTGCGAAGATACAGACCGAGCCATCATCCCATAAGGAAGGTGAGGCTTTTAAATTGCTTGGGGCAGTATATCTCCATTTTAATGTTCCATCAAGCGAGAGGACATAGAGGTTGTTGTCATCAGCGCCGAAATATACGGAATCTTCCGTTACCGCTGCCGAGGAAAGAATGATACCCTCCGTTTTATACGTCCACACTACCTTTCCTTCAGGAGAAACGGCATACATTTTTTTATCCCGCGAACCAACATAAATTGTCCCATCCCCTCCGATAGCAGGGGAAGCCGTTATTTCGTCACCTACCTGAAGTACCCATTTTTCTGCGCCATCCGGATTAAGAGCATATAATCTGCCGTCTACCGAGCCGAAATAAATGACGCCGTCACGCCCTACTGCAGGAGATGAGGTAATACGCGTATCAATTTTAAAAGCCCACTTTACCTCACTGTTTTTTGGCCCGATAAAAGGGCTTTGGCCGGTATGCTGCAAATCCCTTCGAAACATCTGCCATGGAATATCCGCATCTTCGGCATGGATAGATTTGAACTGAATAAGAATTGTTACTATAATGTAAAAACAGGGAATAAAAGAGAGATTCATTTTTTTCAACATAACATTTGCTCCTGTAATATAATGGTCAAATAAGTCCTTTCATTATTTGTATCACATGCAGATAGCATATTATATAAAAATTGAACGGATAGTAAAATAAATGTTTTTTTTCAAGCATGTTTACCATAATAGCACCGGCAGGAAAACTATTTTAACCTAATGGCATAGCCAGAACCAAACAAGCACGAAAAACAAAACAAATTCCACCCCCTGCACCCCCGCCAGCGGGGGACATTCTCCCCCTTTGGAGGGGGGCAGGGGGGAGGATTGAAATTGTGGATTTATTTCGAATGGAGAAATTCGGATTTCACCATTAAATATTTTGCCAAAAAGCACGCACTGACGAATGGAAGTGTGCAAAAAAATTACTGATAAGGTACTATTCTATAACAATCACAATAAGGATTGACGTTGAAAACCATTAAAAACAATACCCTCAGGCAGAAAAAAACATATTTTCGTTTTTTCAAGACCATAAAAATAAAACTTATTTTCTATCTTATACTAATTACTACCATCCCGATTCTTGTAGTAATCAGTACTTCATACAAAAAAGGGAAAAAGGCATTAAGCGAAAAAGTGGTGGAAAAACTCACCTCTATTGCTGATTTAAAAAAAACACAACTGCACAGTTGGTTGCAGGAAAGGGTCGTAGATATTAGCGTTCTTTCTACAAACAAATCTTTAGAGGTATCATTTTCCAATCTGCTGTATCTGAGAAAAGCATTTCGCACCATCGGCAGTATGAAAGAAACCGAGATTGGAAGGGTGTATTATAACCGGTTGTCAGAATATTTAAACAGCCTTAAGGAAAAACTCATTTATTGTGATGAGATATCCATCCTCGATATTGAAAACGGTGAAATTGTTATATCCACTAACCCTTCCAATATCGGTATGTTCGACAAGGATTTCCCTGATTACCTTGATATCCTGAATAATAAGGGAATGCCTTTTAAAGATATCCACTATTCAGAATATACAAAGCAGATAGGCATGACTTTCTTTAATACCACAAAACTCACCGATCCGATAACTATGGAGGAAACGGACGATGTCAATGGCATTGTTCTTATCAGGGTAAACACGGAAGACTCCATCAGTGCGTTAATGCAGGACTGGCCGGGAAGGGAAGATACCGGCGAAACGTTATTAGTACGCCGCAATGGCGACAAGTTGATATTTCTCAATAACTCGCGTCATTTGGCAAATACGGCATTAAGCCTGAGTATTCCCATAAGATTAATAGCGCCTGAATCTTTTATGCTCGACTCTATGGAAGAAGGCATTATGGAAGCGTATGATTACAGAGGAGTAGAAGTCCTTTGCGCTTTCCGGCATATTCCTCACGTAAAGTGGGGGCTTCTGGTAAAGCAGGACAAACAGGAGGCCTTTAGGCCCATTACAAAACTAAAAATACATGTCATTACCTTAGTCAGCGCAAGCGTTCTCATTATCATCGCTATCGTTTTCATCATTACTCATGGAATAACCCAGCCGATTCTTCAACTGGTGAAGGGCGCGGAAGCAATTGGCAAGGGAAGCCTTAACCACAGAATATCAATTAAATCAGGAGATGAGGTTGGCAGGCTTGCGTCCGAGTTTAACAAAATGGCAGAAAAGCTGGAAGAATCATACGCGGGACTTGAACAAAGAATAAGAGAGAGAACCGCTCAGTTGAGGGCTTCTGAAGAAAAATACAGGGAATCAATTAATCTTGCCAATGACGCCATTTTCACCCTTGACCCTGATATGGCGCATATTGTTGATTCAAACAAAAAGGCGAAAGAACTATCGGGATACACAAAAAAAGAATTAAGCCGGAGAAAAATATGGGAGATTGTGCCGGAATATGACCGGCAAAAAACCAAACATTTATGGAGGGAAATAAATAAGAAAGGCTCCGGTATGCTGGACAACCTCGATTGCCAGCACGCGGACGGAAGAATCATCCCTACAAGCATTAGCGCAAGTATTATTGAATATGGCAAAAAAAGGACGATTCAATGGATTTGCAGGGACGTGACCGAAAGGAAAAGAATGGAAATGCAGCTTATTCAAACCGAACGCCTTGCCGCTGTCGGCGAATTGGCGGCGGGCGTTGCCCATGAAATAAACAACCCACTGGGAGGATTGCAAAATTTCGTAAAAATGATGTCCAGGGAACCTGAAAATATTCCCCAAAACAAAGAATTTCTGGAATTAATGGCAGAAGGATTGAAAAGGATAGAAGTTATTGTAAAACAGCTCATGGCGTTTTCACGTCCTTATTCAACACATATGGACACTCACTGCGTAAATACGGTAGTAAGAAATTCCATACGATTTTTGGATCACCGCATCAAAGAACAACGGATAACACTGGAAGAACGTCTGTTTTCCGGCTTGCCAGAAATTTACGCAGATGGTGATCAGATTTCACAGGTGATCATTAACATTCTGGTAAACGCGCTTGACTGCATGGATAACGGCGGAAAACTCACCATTGCCACCGGCCACTGCAACCATCTGAAATCAAGCATACACATAAAAATTACCGATACCGGACCCGGCATTAACGATGATATAGTAAGCAGGATCTTCAACCCTTTTTTCACCACAAAAGAAATGGGAAGCGGCCTGGGACTTGCCATTAGCAAGAGGATTGTAGAAGACCATGACGGAAACATTTTTGTCGACAGCAAGCCCGGCAAAGGGACAACATTCTCTATATGTTTGCCTGTGAGAAAGGCAACGACTTAGCAAGGACTGCGGATAAAGACGCCGGGGAAAACCGTACAATGACGTAAAACAGCATCAAAAAAACACTTTCTCTTTACAATAGCAATATTTTCCTGTTAACTTAAAAAAAGCCGCCGCTGCATAAGGGAGGGGATAAAATAATTTTATACTTTTAATACTTATCAGCAATTTCTTCGCACACTTCCATTCGTCAGTGCATGCTTTTTGGCAAAATATTAAATGGTAAAATCCGAATATTTAATTTTTTTTAATCTGTGCAATCTGTGTAATC